>DATAFN010000320.1:0-2477 GCA_036257435.1 Actinomycetes bacterium | reverse complement strand
CATCTGCTCGATCGGCTGGCCTACGAGCTGGAGCTCAGGGATATCCGCATCGCCGAGCTCGAGTCGTCCGACTCCGCGGACGAGGGCAGCGCGGACGCCGCCGAGCCGGAGGTAGCCGAGCGCGCCGGGCCATCGACCGCGACATGACCGAGCGCGGCGTCCTGGTCGGTCCGGATGGGTTGGCCCGTTGCTCCTGGGCCCTGTCCGCGCCCGACTACCTGCCCTACCACGACACCGAATGGGGCCGGCCGCTACGCGGCGACGATCAGCTGTACGAGCGGATGACCTTGGAGTCGTTCCAGTCCGGCTTGTCCTGGTTGACCATCCTGCGCAAGCGGGAGAACTTCCGAGCGGCGTTCGACCAGTTCTCGATCGCGGCCGTGGCCGGCTATCAGCAGCCGGACGTAGACCGCCTGCTCGCCGATACCGGCATTGTCCGCAACCGGGCCAAGATCGAAGCGGCGATCACCAATGCCAGGGCCGCACTCGAGCTGCCGGACGGCCTGGACGCGCTGCTGTGGTCGTTCGCCCCCGAGTCTGCTCAGCGAGCCGCCGCGAGCACGCTCGCCGAGCTGCCGGCGCAGACCGCCGAGTCCATCGCGATGGCCAAAGCACTCAAGCGCAGCGGCTTCGTGTTCGTCGGTCCCACGACCTGTTACGCGATGATGCAGGCGGTCGGCATGGTCGACGATCACCTGGCCGGCTGCTACGTCAGCAGTGCAGCCGCCGAGGAGCCCGCCGGCTAGCTCCAGCCCGGTCCGCGGACTCCGGCCGGCTCCGGCGTGCTCCGAGCGCCCAGCGCTACTGCGCGGCGAATACCGGGCGCTGTTTTGCCACGAACGCCGCCACCGCGTTGCGATGATCCGCGGTCTTCCCGGTCGCGGCCATCATCTCGCCCTCGAACCGCAGCGCTTCCGGCAGCGGATGCGCGGCCGAATAGGCCAGGGCCCGCTTGATCGCCGCGTATGCGAGCGTTGGCCCGGCGGCCAACCGGCCGGCCAGCTCGGCCGCCGCCGCAGCCAGCTCGTCCGCCGGCACCACGTGATGGGTGAGACCGAGTTCGAGTGCGGTCGCCGCCGGGATGGTCGAGGGCAGCATGAGCAGCTCGACCGCTTTCCCGTAGCCGACCAGCCGCTGCAATGTCCAGGTGGACCCGGTGTCGGCGGACAGCCCGATCGCCGAAAACGCGAGGTTGTAGGCGGCGCTGTCCGCGGTCAGCCGGAAGTCGCACGCGAACGCGAGCGATGCGCCGGCGCCGGCGGCGATCCCGTTGACCGCCGCCACCACCGGCTTGGGCATCGTGGCCAGGCTGGTCGCGATCGGCGTGTAGTGCCGCGGCACGGTCTGCCAGATGTCCTCATCCGAAGACCGCTCCAGCAGCTCGACATGCTCCTTGAGGTCCTGGCCGGCGCAGAATGCGCGACCGGTGCCGGTGAGCACGACCGCCCGCACCGCGGGGTCGTCCGCGGCCTCCGCCAGCGCGGCGCGCAGCGCCTCCTTGAGCTCGAGGTTCAGCGCGTTCATCGCACCCGGCCGGTTCAGCGCCACGGTTGCGACGTGGTCGCTGCGGTCGTATCTGAGGACGTCGGTCACTTCTGCTCCTCGGTGGAGTTGGCCAGGCAGGCGTCCACGAAGCGTACGGCGGCGGGCAGCAACCGCTGCGACTCGGCGTCGAAGAAGGCGGCCGCCTTGCCACCCGGCCAGTCCTCGGGCAGCAGCACCTGGGGGAGCCCGGGATCGCGGAACAGGAACTTGCGCCACTCGTGGAGTAGCTCGCTGCGCACCGCGAACGCCTTCTCGTCGTCCGGGTCGAGACCTGCCCTGGCGGTCAGGAGCTGCGCATCGACCAGCCAGCGTTCGTAGCTGCGGCCGAGTCCCTCCAAATCCCACAGCCGGCGCACCAGGCCGACCGAGTCACCGTCGTGCTCGGCGCTGAATCGCTCCGCCCGGGCGCCCTCGGCCTCGAGCAGCGCATCGACCTCCGGCGAGCCGTGCGGGGCGATCCAGGTCGTCTCGTCCAGCGCGGCGTAGCCGAGGAACCGCAACGATGCGCGCAGTCGCTGGCGAGCCGAACGGTCGGCGACCCTGCTCATCACCAGGACGTGCCAGCGCCCGTCCCAGTCCTGGCCACCGGTGCGGTAGATACGGGCCAGCGCGTCGTCGATCCGCCGGCCCGCTTTCGGGGTGAGCTCGTAGCCCGGGCCCTCGAGCAGCCGGACCGGATGTAGCCAGCCCTGCCGCACCATCCGGGACACCGCGGTCCGTACCGCCGGTGCGGCGATGTCCAGCGGTGCGAGCAGGCGGACCAACGCGGCGATCGGGGCGGCACTGCCCCGGGTCCGCAGATGGTCGCCATAGACGTCGAAGAGGGCCGAGCGCGCGTTCATGCGCCCGAGTCTGCCGCCTGGTATGCGTGATCGACTAGCTCTGGCTCGCATTGTTGCGGCTGGAGATCGTTTCCTTCGTGCCTACCTAGC
>DATAFN010000314.1:0-20788 GCA_036257435.1 Actinomycetes bacterium | reverse complement strand
CGCCCCCGCCGATGAGCAGGGTCTCGACCCCATGCTCGCGGCACGCATCGACCGCCTTCGCGGTGAGGACGTCCACCACCGCCTCCTGAAAGCTCGCCGCGACGTCGTTGACGGGCACCGGCTCGCCGGCCCGCTCGCGCGCCTCCACCCAGCGAGCGACGGCGGTCTTCAGCCCGGAGAACGAGAAGTCATAGGCGGGATCGCGAGGGCCGGTCAGGCCGCGCGGGAAGTCGATCGCCGCCGGGTCGCCGCCCTTGGCTACCCGGTCGATGTGCGGGCCGCCCGGAAACGGCAGCCCGAGCACTCTGGCCACCTTGTCGAACGCCTCGCCAGCGGCGTCGTCGATCGTCGCGCCCAGCGACCGCACGTCGTCGGTAACATCCGGTACCAGTAACAGCGACGAGTGCCCACCGGAGACCAGCAACGCGAGGCACGGTTGCGGCAGCCGGCCGTGCTCGAGCTGATCGACCGCGACGTGCGCGGCCAGGTGGTTGACGCCGTAGAGCGGCTTGTCCAGGGCCATCGCGTAGGCCTTGGCCGCCGCGACGCCGACCAGCAGCGCGCCGGCTAGACCCGGGCCAGCGGTGACCGCGATGCCATCCACCTCGGCCGGGGCCACCCCGGCCGCGGCCACCGCGCGATCGACCGTCGGCAGCAGCGCCTCCAGGTGCGCGCGGCTGGCGACCTCGGGCACTACGCCGCCGAACCGAGCATGTTCGGCCACACTGGAGGCGACCGCGTCGGCCAGCAGCGTGGTGCCGCGGACCAGTCCCACACCGGTCTCGTCGCAGGAGGTCTCGATACCCAGGACCAGTGGTTCGGTGGTCATCACGCCGACCCTAGCCGTCCCGCTGGGGCCGGGACGCCGGAGCGATGATGAGCCGCATGGTCAGCGCGTCCAGACCGAAACCGTAGTAGTCCCGGCGACGGCCGAGCGGAGTAAAGCCGAACCGCTCGTACAGGCCGAGTGCCGGCCGGTTGTCGGCCCGCACCTCGAGGTAGACCTCGCGACAGCCGCGCCGCCTGGCCTCCTCGAGCAGCTCGTGCAGCAGCGCGTGGCCCAGCCCGCTGCCGTGCAGATCGGGATGCACGCCGATGGTCTGGACGGTGGCCTCGTCCCGGACCGCCATTAGGCCGGCGTAGCCGACCAGCCGGCCGAACTCGTCCTCGGCCACCAGGTAACGGCGGGTATCCGGGACCCAGGCGAGCTCGCTCCAGAACATCTCGGCAGTCCACGGATCGGGCCGGAACAGCCGCCGTTCGAGCGCCACCACCACCGGGATGTCCCACCACCGCATCCGGCGGAACGTGATGTCCGGGCGGTCCCGCCGGAATGCGGCGGCCCGCCGCACCGGGTCGGCGATCCCGGTGCGGTCGACCAGTCCGCCGGTCTCGGTCATCGCGGGCTGACCCGCTTCGGCCGGCCCGGCTCCACCGCGTCCGGGCGGCGCAGGTACAGCGGGGCCGGGGGCAACGTAGGCCGGCCCGCGCTCACCCAGCGAGCGAGTGCGGCCGCGCTCGGCAGGTGCGGCTCGCGATGGTCGGGGAACGCGTCCGGATACAGCGCGGCGCCGGCGCCGACCACTGGAATCCCGTCGAGCCGGCCCGCGGCCGTGGCCGGCCGGTCGACGTACGGCCCGGCCAGCCGATGCCGGCCGGCGTACCGGGCCCAGTACACCTCCTTGCGGCGCGCGTCGGTGGCCACGCCGAACTCACCGCGTAGCGCCGCGGCCTCAGCGAGCGCGTCCAGCGTGCATACCCCGAACACCGGGATGCCCAGCGTCGCGGCGAGCACCCGGGCGGTGACCAGCCCGACCCGCAGGCCGGTGAACGGTCCCGGGCCGACCCCGACCGCGATCCCGGCCAGTGCGGAGCGCTCCACCTCGGCCTCCTGCAGCGCGGTGCGGATCCCGGGCGCGAGCAGCTCACCGTGCCGTCGAGGATCGACCACGGTGTGCTCGGCCAGCGGGCGCGCGCCGTCGCAGACCGCGACGGTGACCGCCGGGGTCGCGGTGTCGAGCGCCAGCAACAGCATGCCGCCAGGCTAGCCCGAGCACGCCTGCTCACTCCCGCGGTGCGAAGCCGGCTCACTCGACACAATGCCAAGCCGGGCTCAGTCGGGCCGTGCGAAGCCGGTCCAGCGGGTGCCGACCGGGCGGATCCGGACGGTGCGCACCTCGGACGACTCCGCGTCCGTACCGTGCGCGCGCCAGATGGTGATCTCGAGCCGGTCGTCGGAGAGACCTTCGACCAGGCCGGTGCCCCACTCCACCACGGTCACCGCCTGGTCGAGCGAGGCCTCGAGATCCAGATCCTCCAGCTCGTCCCAGCCGGCGAGCCGGTAGGCGTCGGCGTGTACCAGGGGCGGCCCGACGCCCAGCGACGGATGCACGCGGGCGATGACGAACGTCGGTGACGTGATCGGGCCCCGCACCCCCAGCCCGGCGCCGATGCCCTGGGTGAGCGTGGTCTTCCCAGCGCCGAGATCACCGGACAGCAGCACCAGGTCACCGGCGCGCAGCAACCCGGCCAGCCGGCGGCCGAGCGCCTGCATATCCGCTGCGGTACGGACGAGCAGCGCGTCCTCGGTAGCGGCGGCCACCATCAGCGACCGGCCCGCAGCCGCGCGGCCAGCCGGGCCGCGGCGATCAGGTCCTCCTGTAGGGCCCGCATCGGCGCCCCGTTCGGACCGAATCTGATCGCGGCGGACGGATGGTAGGTGACCAACAGGGCCCGGCCCCGGAACGGATGGATCACGGTCCGCGCGGACACGATCTTCGTACCCGAGCCGAGCGCCCATTCGGCCGCGGTGCCGCCGAGCGTCACCACCAGTACCGGATCGATCAGCTCGAGCTGGCGATCCAGCCACGGCGTGCAGGCCAACATCTCGGATCGCTTCGGCTTTCGGTTGCCCGGCGGGCGGCACTTGAGCACGTTCGCCACCGCCACCCGCTCTCGCGGCAGCCCCGCCGCGGCCAGCAGCGAATCCAGAACCTGGCCCGCCTTACCGACGAACGGGACGCCGGACGCGTCCTCCTGCGCCCCGGGCGCCTCACCGATCAACAGCACGTCCGCCTCGGCCGGGAACACCCCGGGCACCACCTGGGTACGGCCGGCCGCGAGCTCGGCGCAGACCGTGCAGCGGGTCGCCGCCTCGACCAGATCCGGCCAGCTGGCCATCGCCGGCGCCAGCACCGCCGGCGCCGGCGAGGTCGGCGCCTCGGTCATTCGCGCGCTCCGGCCAGCCGCCGCGCCCGCTCGACCAGCTCCCGGATGGCGCGATTGACGACCTCCGGATACTCCAGGAGGAGCAGGTGACCGGCGTCGGGCACCACGACCAACTCGGCGCCCGGCACCGCGCGGACGATGTCCCGGCTGTGCTCCTCGGGGGTCAGCAGGTCTTCGGCGCCGACCATGACCAGCGTCTCCACCCGCTGCAGCACCGGCAGCGCGGCCAGCTTGTCGTGCGCGTCGAACGCCGGGAAGAATTCCGCGACCACGTCGATCGGGGTCTGGGCCAGCATCCGGGAGGCGAATCGAACCAGCGAAGGGGCCACGTCGGAGGCGAACGCGAGCCGCTTGGTCAGCACGTAGGACAGGTCGCTGCCCACCCGGCGGCTCCGGTCCACCAGCTCGGCCTGCCGGGCCAGCGCAGCGAAGAATCGCGGGGCGAGCTTGCGCAGGATCCGCCCGGTGTACGCGGGCACGCCGATCGTCACCTCGGCCAGCCGGCCCGGCGAGCTCGACAGCAGCGCAGCCCCGGTGATCTGGTCGCCGAACAGGCCTGGGTACAGGTCGGCCAGCGCCATGATGGTCATTCCGCCCATCGAGTGACCGATCAGCACGACCGGCCCGTCCAGGGCGATCGCCTCGATAATCGCGCGGAGGTCGTGGGCCAGCTGCTCGATGGTCGCGCGCTCGCTGGTCCCGCGGGCGGACTGGCCGTGCGCGCGCTGGTCGACGAGGACCAGCCTGCCGAGATCGCCGAGATCCCGCCGCTGGTAATGCCAGGAGTCCTGGTTCAGCGCGTAACCGTGCAAGAAGATGATTGTCACGTCCGAGTCCAGATCGCCCTCGATCTCGACGTAGAGGTCGATGCCGTCGTCGGCGGTGACGTAGGTCGGCGAACCGCGCAACCGGCCGAACGGTTCGCGCCGGGCCGGGTCGGTGCGCCGGAACGAGCGGCCGACTGCATAGCGCTCCGCGGCCATCCCGACCGCGGCGCCGGCCGCAACCACGCTGACGGCGGCCCCGAACACCCCCACCCGCTTTCCCGCGGCACGCAACCGGCTCACGTTTGGATGGTCTCCCGATACGTCCGCATTACCCGAGGCCCGACCCGGCTCACCACCTCATAGGAAATTGTTCCCAGGGCCCGCGCCCAATCCTCAGCCGACGGCTCACCCGAGTCGCCCGGCCCGAACACCAACACCTCGTCACCGGCCACAACCGGGTCGTCACCGAGGTCGAGCATGAACTGGTCCATGCACACCCGGCCGGCGATCGTGCGGCGGCGCCCACCGACCAATACCGGTCCGATGTTGGTGGCGTCGCGCGGAATCCCGTCCGCGTAGCCGAGCGGGACCAGGCCAAGCGAGGTCTCGATGGCGGTCCGGTACTCGTGCGCGTACGACACTCCGTACCCGCTCGGCACCCGCTTGACCAGCAGCAGGCGCGCAGACAGCGTCATCGCTGGGCGCAGTCCGAGCTCGGCCGGTTCGTGGTGCTGCGGTACGGGCGACAGACCGTACACGGCGATCCCGGCCCGGACCAGGTCGAAGTGCGCCTCCGGCAGCGTGAACGCGGCCGCCGAGTTGGCCAGATGGCGGACCTCTGGCCGCGCGCCGAGCTGCTCGGCCAGTGCTACCGCGTCCTTGAAGACCTGGACCTGGGCGGCGACGGTCGGGTGCCCCGGCTCGTCGGCGTAGGCGAAATGCGACCAGATGCCAGTCAGCTGAAGATAGCCGTTGGCCTCGGCCTTGAGCGCGGCGTCGACCAGGTCGGGCCAGTCGGCCTGGGTGGCCCCGGCCCGGCCGAGTCCGGAGTCCACCTTGAGGTGTACCCGGGCCGGGCGATCGGCCAGCATGGCCGCGGCCGAGACCTCCCGGATTCCCCAGACACTATTGACCGAGACGTCCACGTCAGCGGCGATCGCCCGGTCCCACTGCTCACCCGGGGTGATCATCCAGGCCAGGATCCGGGCGGTCAGGCCGGCCTCGCGAAGCTCCAGCGCCTCGTCGATGGTCGCCACCCCGAGCCAGGTCGCCCCGCCGGCCACCGCAGCCCGCGCGGTTGGCACCATCCCATGCCCGTACCCGTCCGCCTTGACCACGGCCATGACGCAGGCCCGCCCGGCGTGCGCGTCCAGTGCCGCGACGTTGGACCGGATGGCTTCGAGATCGACCCGGGCTTCGGCCCGTGGTGCGCTTGGCCGGCTCATCATCCGGCACAGTCTTCCATGGCACCTCGCAATCGGCGCTGCGACTTGCGTGGCCGGTCGGTGGCCGGTCGCTGTGGTCTCTAGGACGCTGCCCCGGCGTGTGCCGTTCAGTCCTCCGCGAGCAGGTCGCGCCAAGCGAGCGGTAGCGCAGCCAGCACGTCCGAGGCGGTGATCGGAATTCCGGACTCCGCGGCCAGCCGGGCGGCGAGTCCGTGCAGGTAGGCGCCGGCCGATCCGGCCGTTACGGGGTCGAGACCGATAGCGAGCAGGGACCCGGTCAGACCGGCGAGCACGTCCCCGCTCCCGGCGGTGGCCAGCCAGGGGGTGCCGGTCGGGTTGACCATGACCGGCCGCTCCCCCGGATCGGCGGGCGCGACCAGCGTTGTCGTCCCCTTGAGCAGCACGGTGGCGCGATACCGCTTGGCCAGTTCGGTAACCGCGGCCAGCCGATGCGCTTCGACGTCCGCCCGGTCCTCGTGCCCAAGCAGCCTTGCCGCCTCGCCGGCGTGCGGCGTGAGCAGGGTAGGCGCCGTCCGGTCGAGTGAGCCGCGTCGGGCCAGCAAGGTGAGCGCGTCCGCGTCCAGCAGCACCGGCACATCAGCGGCCAGCACGGTGTCGAGCCGGCGGTCGGCGTCGCTACCGGTGCCGAGCCCAGGCCCGGCCAGCCAGGCCTGGACCCGGCCCGCGCCGGACAGGTCGGCGGCCACCACGGCCTCCGGCCAGTAGCTGTGAACGAGCGCGCTGACCCGGTCCGGCCCGACGTAGCGGACCATCCCGGCACCGCCGCGCAGCGCGCCGCCGACCGCGAGTACGGCCGCGCCCGGATACGCCTGCGAGCCGGCCAGCACGCCGATCACGCCGCGGCGATACTTGTCCAGCTCGGGATCGCCCGGCATCGGCCAGGCGGCGATCACATCGGCATGCTGCACTGCGGCTACCGGGGGTTCGGCGGGCAGGTGCGGCTCGAGGCCGATGTCCACCAGGTGCACGACACCGGCGTGGCTGGCGCCCGGATCCACGAGCAGGCCCACCTTGTAGGTGCCGAGCGTGACCGTGACGTCGGCGCGCACGGCCGGGCCGGGCACGGCGCCGGTGTCCGGGTCGATGCCGCTGGGCAGGTCGACCGCGAGCACGGCGCCGGAGGCAGCCGCCAGCACGTCCACGAGCGCGGCGGCGCTTGGCCGCAGCGCGCCGGACGCGCCGATGCCGACGATCCCGTCCAGGATCAGCTCCGCTGTGTCGACGATGCCGACCGCCGCCGCAGAAACCGTGGCGGCGGCGCCTGGCTCGTCGGTGAACGCGGGCTTGGCGTCCCCGCCGGCCGCGCGCAGCTCGGCCAGCCCGGCCGGATGGGCCTTGGCCGGGTCGAGCAACACCGCCCGAACCATCGCACCGCGCCTGGCCAGCCGGGCCCCGGCGAACAGCGCATCGCCGCCGTTGTCTCCGGCGCCTACCAGCAACGCGACCCGGCGGCCGTACGCGTGCTGGCCGAGCAGCTCGACACCGGCGGCGGCCAGTCCGGCGGCCGCGCGCTGCATAAGCGTGCCCGGCGGCAACCGGGCCATCAGCTCGGCCTCGGCCCGGCGGATCGCGCTGACGCCGTATCCGAACCTCATAGCCGCCAGGATCTCAGCTCTCGGCGATCACGACCGCACTGGCGATGCCCGCGTCGTGGCTCAGCGACACGTGCCAGGACCTGATCCCGAGTTCGGCGGCCCGAGCCGCGACGGTGCCTTGCATGACCAGCCCGGGCTGGCCGGAGTCCGCGGTGAGGATCTCGCAGTCGTGCCAGCGCAGGCCGCCGGGTGCGCCCAGCGCCTTGGCCACCGCCTCCTTCGCGGCGAACCGGGCGGCCAGCGAGGCCGGGCCGACGTGCCGCTCGGTCTCGGTGAACACGCGCTCCACCAGGCCTGGGGTGCGCTCCAGCGACTCCACGAAGCGCTCGACGTCGACCACGTCGATGCCGACCCCTATGATCACGGCCCAACCCTAGACCCGACACGGCCGGCCCCGAGTGGCCGCGCACCTTTCCCGAACGAGGGGCGGCGCGCTAGAAGCCGCCCCGATGCCACGGACCCCAGATCGCGAACGAGATCGCCGCGCTCGAGGACTGGATGTTCACGAACAGCGTGTGGCTGTTCGGGCTGAACGTGGACCCGGCGAACTCCTCCTGGGTGGCACCAGGGATCGCGTTGCGCGCAAAGTCGAACAGCACGCCGTCCTTGGTCAAGCCGCGCAGGAAGTTCGCACTGTCCAGGCCATCCTCGCAGAGCACGAGCGTGCCCCGGTTGCTGATCGTGACGTTGTCCGGCAGGTCGAGCACATCAAGCCCGGTCGACTCGTACATCAGCCGCAACCGGTTGGCCACCACGTGGTACGCCCAGATCTGCCCGCGCCCGTCACCGAAGCCGGCCAGCACGGGGATGGTCGGATCCGGCGCCCCGCCCTGGGTCGAGGTGAAGTAGACGACCCCGGCGTCCCAGATCGAGCCCTCGAGCCGGGAGAACATGGCCGCGCCGTTCGCCAGTCCCTGGTTGGCGACCGCGACGATGGCCTGATCGTTCGTGGTGCCGGCCGGGAACACCGGATCGGGGTCGTCGATGTCGACCCACTCGACGTCGAATGTGGTGCCCACCTCGATGTGTCCGGACAGGTCGAGGTTGGGCTGCCCGCGCACGGCCAGCATCTGGAGTCGGCCACCGTCGTCGATCCGCTTGCGCGCATTGGCCCGGGTGGGCGGCTGGTAGCGGTAGAAGCCGCTGGGGAAGTTGAAATCATCCTCGGTGAGGAACAGCGAGTTGCTGATCTGGTCGTAGGCGACCGACTCGTGGGCGAACCGCCCGGCCGAACGAATCGGGCTCACCGCTCCCGAGCCGTGCTCGCGAGCTGGGACTTCGTAGATGTAGCCATGCTTGCGCTGCAGCAGCGCGTTGTTGCCGCCAGTGAAGTCGTTGCCGACATCGGGACCGTTGATGGTCTCCTCGCAGGTCACCCACGAGCCCCACGGCATCGGGCCGCCGGAGCAGTTCATCTGCGTGCCGTTGTTGCTCACCTCGGAACTGATCACTTCACCGAAGCGGGTCACGACTACCCGGGTGGTGCCGCTACCGGCGGCGGGGTCGTACGCGGTGGCCAGGTCGCCGAACGCCCCGACCGGTCCGTTGATCTCGTGATTGCGGATCAGCGTGAAGTTCTCGCCCGGCCCCTGGAAGCAGGCCATCCCGTCGTGCCTGGCCGGTGTCGGCACTCCGTCGTCCATCAGGAAGCCACGCGGGGTGAACGAGCGGTAGGCGAAGCCCTCGGGCAGGTGCAGCCGCACCTGGCCGTCGCTCAGGTCGGGGATCGGGACGAGCGGGCCGTAACCGGGATCCGGCCCGACCGCCGGCACCGCTCCGGCGGCGCGGATCGTAGCGGCCCGCGCCGCGACCCCTTGGAACGGTCCAGCAGCCGCCGCGCCGAGTCCGACCGCGGCTCCCTTGAGCAACGAACGCCTGGTCAAGCCTGACATCGCTTCCTCGCTAACTGAGGTGAGTAGGCATGTGTCCATCGGCACGAAACCGATGCTCGATGACTGGCCAGGTTAATCGGGTCGAAGCGCGCCGTGAATCCCCAGTGAACTATGCGGAGGCGAAACCGGCGGTTACTCGACGGTGACCGACTTGGCGAGATTGCGCGGCTGGTCGACGTGGTGACCCTTCGCGTTGGCCAGCTCGCACGCGAAGACCTGCAGCGGCACGGCGGCCACCAGCGGTTGCAGCAGAGTCGGGGTCGGCGGCACCCGGACCAGCACGTCCGCGAACGGGACGACCGCGTCGTCGCCCTCCTCGGCGATGACGATGGTCTTCGCGCCGCGGGCGCGGATCTCCTGGATGTTCGAGACCATCTTGCCGTGCAGCACACCGCGGCCACGCGGGGACGGGACGATCACAACGACGGGAAGGTCCGGCTCGATCAGCGCGATCGGGCCGTGCTTGAGCTCGCCGGCGGCGAAGCCCTCGGCGTGCATGTAGGCCAACTCCTTGAGCTTGAGCGCGCCCTCGAGCGCGACCGGATAGCCGACATGCCGGCCGAGGAACAGCACGCATCGCTCGGCGGCCAGCGACCGGGCCAGCTCGCGGACCGGCTCCATGGTCTCCAGGACCTTCTCTACCTTCTCCGGCATCGCGGTGAGCTGGTCGATGACCGCCCGGATCTCCTCGCCCCACCTGGTGCCGCGGACCTGCCCGAGGTACAGCGCAACCTGGTAGCAGGCCACCAGCTGGGTAAGGAAGGACTTGGTGGACGCGACCGCGACCTCGGGACCGGCGTGGGTGTAGAGCACCGCATCGGATTCGCGCGGAATCGTGGATCCGTTCGTGTTGGAGATCGCGAGCACCCGGGAGCCCTGCTCCCTGGCGTGTCGCAACGCCATCAGCGTGTCCATCGTCTCGCCGGACTGGGAGATCGCGATGACCAGCGTCTGCCGGTTAAGAACCGGGTCCCGGTAGCGGAACTCGCTGGCCAGCTCAACCTCGCACGGGATCCGGGTCCAGTGCTCGATCGCATACTTGGCGATCAGCCCGGCGTGGAACGCGGTGCCACATGCGATGACGATGATCTTGTCGACCTCGCGCAGTTCGTCGTCGGACAGCCGCATCTCATCCAGCGCCAGCAGGCCGTCGGCGCCGATCCGGCCGAGCAGCGTGTCGGCGACCGCGCGCGGCTGCTCGGCGATCTCCTTGAGCATGAAGTCGTCGTAGCCGCCCTTCTCGGCGGCCGAGGCATCCCAGTCGACGTGGTAGGCGTTGACCGCAGCCGGAGTGCCGTCGAAGTTCGTGATCTCCACCCGGTCGGCGCGGAGCTCGACAACCTGGTCCTGGCCAAGCTCGAGCGCGTCCCTGGTGTACGCGATGAACGCGGCCACATCCGAGGCCAGGAAGTTCTCCCCGGCGCCCCGGCCGACCACCAGTGGCGAGTTGCGGCGGGCACCGATCACCACGCCCGGCGCATCCGCATGCACCACGACCAGGGTGAACGCTCCCTCCAAGCGGCGGCACACCCGGCGCATCGCCTCGGCCAGGTCGCCGTCCGCCTCGGCGAACGTGTTCTCGAGCAGGTGCGCGACCACCTCGGTGTCGGTGTCCGAGCGGAGCGTGTGGCCGGCCGCGGCGAGGTCAGCACGCAGCGCGGCAAAGTTCTCGATGATGCCGTTGTGAATCACCGCCACCCGCTCGGCGCAATCCGGATGCGGGTGCGCGTTGCGGTCGGTGGGCGCGCCATGGGTGGCCCACCGGGTATGGCCGATCCCGGTCGTGGCCGCCGGCAGCGGATGCGCCTCGATCGCCTCGACCAGATTGGCGAGCTTGCCGGCCCGGCGCTCGGTGGCCAGCGTGCCGCCCTGCCCGCCGTCGCTGGTGACCAGGGCCACCCCGGCGGAGTCGTACCCGCGGTACTCCAGCCGGCGCAGGCCCTCGATCACGATCTCCAGCGCAGATTTCTCCCCCGTGTAGCCCACGATTCCGCACATGGCCGCCACCCTACCCGGGGCCGAGACGGCATCGCCCGGCCAGCTGTTGCCGCCCGACTTGACAGACCATAATCGAGCGACCACAGTCCGTAGTTGCCGCGACCGACCACCACCGCCGCTGTGGGGCTCATGACCGATCAGATAATCCGCGAAGCGCAGCCCGGGCACGCCGGCCATCGGCGCGCCTACACCGAACAGAATCTCGCCGCCGTCGCCGGTGGTCAGGCCGCCGGACGCGCCGACGAACTGCACGGACTTGGCCTGATCCGGCTCGAGCACGGCGATCTCGAGGGGGCCGCCGAGTACTTTCGCGCCGCCCTGATCACGCAGGCCGAGCACATCGAGTCGTGGCGGCAGCTCGGCGAGATCGCGCTCCGCCAGGGCGACCGGGCAAATGCGGTGTCCCACCTGGGCCGGGTGCTGTCGGTCGAGCCCCGCGACACCGGCGCCCGGCAGCGGCTGGCCGAGGTGCTGGCGACCGAGCGCACCCAGTCGCCGGACGAGACTGCCTGAAACCTCTCGACCGATGCCCACTCGGGGCCGTATGAACTGTTGGCATGAAGCCGGGCCCAGCAGCCGCGCGCCCCGCGTCCCCCTACGTCGAGCTCGATCGGGCCGCCTGGGCGAGGCTCAGGGAGGCCACCCCGCTGCCGTTGACCGAGGCGGAGCTGAAGCGGCTGTCCGGGCTCGGCGAGCCGGTCGACCTGACCGAGGTCACCGACGTCTACCTGCCGGTGTCCCGGCTACTCAACCTCTACGTCGCCGCCACCCATGAGCTGCATGCCGCCACCTCGACGTTCCTCGGCGAGCCCAGCGGCGACGACCGCACCCCGTTCGTGATCGGCATCGCCGGCTCGGTAGCGGTCGGCAAGTCCACCACCGCACGGATCCTGCGCGAGCTGCTGGCCCGGTGGCCGGATCATCCACGGGTAGAGCTGGTGACCACGGACGGCTTCCTGCTGCCGCTGGCCGAGCTCACCCGGCGCGGGCTGCTGCACCGCAAGGGCTTTCCTGAGTCGTACGACCAGCGCCGGCTGCTTCGTTTCGTCAGCGACGTCAAGTCCGGCATCGACGAGGTGCCGGCGCCGGTCTACTCGCACCTGACCTACGACCTGGTACCGGGTGCCGCGCATCCGGTGTGCCGGCCGGACGTCCTGCTGTTGGAAGGTCTGAACGTGCTGCAGCCGGCGCGCCCATATCCGGACGGCCGGCCGCGACTTGCGGTATCCGACTTCTTCGACTTCTCGGTTTACGTCGATGCTGCGGCAAGCGACGTGCGCCAGTGGTACATAGCCCGGTTCCGGGCACTACGGGAGACCGCGTTCGCGGATCCCGCGTCCTACTTTCACCGGTACGCGCACCTGTCCGACGCCGACGCCGACGCGACCGCGAGCCGGATCTGGGCGGAGACGAACGAGCCCAACCTGCTGCAGAACATCCAACCGACCCGGGACCGGGCCACGCTGGTGCTACGCAAGGGCGCCGACCACGCCGTGCGCCGGATCCGGCTGCGCAAGCTCTAGCCGGCCACTAGATCAGGTCCGGCTCGAACAGCTCGGTCAGCCAACCGGGCACGCCGTCCCGCCACGGCGCGATCTCTTCGGCGGTACCACCGATCAACGCGCGCCGCCAGGACAGCGCGCGCCCCACCCTGGCCAGCCGTGTTGCGAACCGAACCGCGTCGACGAGGTCGGCACGGTCGAAGTCAGCGGTCCACGGCTCCAGGTAGGCATCCCGCATCCGTACCAGTTCGGCGCTGCCGGCGGGAAGCTGCTTCTGGTGGGCAACGACGTTCAGCGTGACCAGCAGGCTCGCGAACGGGTGCGAGACCGATGCGTCCCCCCAGTCGAAGAACACGTAATCGCCGTCGCGCAGGAACACATTGCCGTCGTGGAAGTCGTCGTGGTTCAGCGACGGCGAGATGCCGTACTCGTCCAGCCGGGTGGCCCAGCCGGCTAAAGCGGTCTGCATCCCGAGCAACCGCTCCCGGTCCGCCGACGTCATGCCGTCCTCCTGGTCGACCAGCAGCGCGTCGGTGTCGGCCAGCAGCTCGGCGAGCGCAGCCGGGACCGCCAGCGGGCGCAGGTCGGGCACCCCGAGTGCGAGCATCTCGCCGGTCCGGCTCTCGAGGTCACGTTGCAGCTGGCCATAGCACGGCAGCAGCCGTTCCCAATGCTCTTGATCGCCGCCATCGGCCAGGATGGTCCGAAGGGTGGGCCCGCCATCCGGAAGCAGTAGCCAACCCCGCTCCCGGTCGACCGCTAGCGGTGGCAGCACCGACCGGGCAGCCCAGCCGGCCAGCGCCGCCACCAGACCGGCCTCGTACGCGCAGCCTGGACCGCCGGCCTTGAACCACACCTGGTGGGGCTCGGCCGGCACCCGAAGGACCAGCGACCACGACCGCAGTTTGATCTGTTCGATCTCCCCGGCCGGCCGCAGACCGTTCCGGCCGAGCTCGGCTCCGATCCACTCGTCCACCGTCGCTCGCCAGGCCTGGTCCCACCCGATCGCCACGGTGACACCCGATCAGAAGGCCCCTGGCTACCGCAACCGCATTGCCGCGGGTTAGGGTCAGCCGCGTGCCGTTGCTTGCAGCGTCAGCGCTGTCCAAGCGCTATCCGAACGGGGTCCTCGCACTCGACGCGCTGAGCGTAGACGTCGAGCCGGGTGTGATCGGGCTGGTCGGCGCCAACGGTGCGGGCAAGTCGACCCTCATCAAGATCCTGCTTGGTTTGCTGCCACCCACGACTGGCAGCGCCAGCGTGCTGGACCTGGACCCCACCCATCAGGGCGAGCGGGTCCGCGGGGTGGTTGGCTACATGCCCGAGCACGACTGCCTGCCACCGGACGTCAGCGCGACCGAGTTCGTCGTCCACCTGGCCAGGATGTCCGGCCTGCCGATGACGGCGGCGCGTGAGCGGACCGCCGAGGCGCTCCGGCTGGTCGGCCTGCACGAGGAGCGGTACCGGCAGATCGGCGGCTACTCGACGGGTATGAAGCAGCGGGTCAAGCTCGCTCAGTCGATCGTGCACGACCCCAAGCTGCTGCTACTGGACGAGCCAACCAACGGACTCGACCCGGCCGGGCGCACCGACATGCTCGGCCTGATCCGGCGGATCGGCACCGAGTTCGGAATCTCGATCCTGGTCTCTTCGCACCTGCTCAGCGAGATCGAGCAGATCTGTGACAGCTTGATCGTCATCGACGCCGGCAAGCTCCTGCGACACGACACCCTCGCCGCGTTCACCGGGCGCCGTGAGGTGCTGCTGGTCCAGGTCGACGAGGGTACCGACGAGCTAGCCGGCCACCTGACCGGGGCCGGGGTGCGGTTCAGCCGGGACGGTGACGGCCTGCTGATCCCGCTCGACGGCGACGAGGCGTACGACTTGATCAGGGACGCGGTCGCCGAGCTCGGACTTCCGCTGCACCGGCTCGAACAACGCCGGCACCGGGTTGAGGAGGTGTTCCAGTGACCGAGGCCACGGACGCCGCCACCACGCCGCGCGATCCCGACGCCGCCCGCGGGGTCATCCACGATCTCGGCTACCAGCACTACGAGGGCGTGCGGCTGGGCCGAGGCGCGGTGTTCCGCGCGCTGTACACGGCCAGCCTGCGCTCGGCGTTCGGCCTCGGCCGGGGCGCCAAGGCAAAGATCATCCCGTTTGCCGCGGTCGGCATCATGGCGCTACCGGCGGCCATCGCGGTCGTGGTGGCGATCGTCGCCAAGCAGGCTCTGGGCACCGAACTGGAGTTCCTGCACTACCGGGACTACGCGATGACCCCGCTGCAGTGGGTCGTGCTCGGCTTCCTGGCCGTCCAGGCGGCCGAGCTGGTCTGCCGCGACCTGCGCTACACGGTCCTCCCGCTGTACTTCTCCCGCCCGATCAAGCGCATTGACTACCCGCTGGCCAAACTGGCCGCGATGGCGACGGCGGTCTTCATCGTGATGAGCACGCCGCTGATCGTGCACTACCTGGGTGCGAGCTTCACCACGAACGAAGGCTTGCAGGGGATCTGGACCGAGACCAAGTCCGTCGCCCCGATCCTGGTCAGCGCCGGAGTGCATGCTCTGGTGCTCGGCGCGCTCGGCCTGGCGATCGCGTCGCTGACCCCGCGCCGCGCGTTCGCGATCGGCGGGATCGCCGCCTGGTATGTCCTCAGCAATGCCGTCATGGGGGCGCTGTTCGTTGCGCTCGCCAGCCGCAACGAGGGCACCGACCCGCCGCCCTGGCCAGCCGTGCTGTCTCCGTTTCCACTGCTCAACGGCTTTCAGAACGCGGCACTCCGGCAGGAGCCGAGCCCGATCGACGCCAACGGCTACGGGCTGCTGTTCATTGCGGTCACGGTCGGGTTCTTCGCCGCCTGCGTAGCGGTACTCATCGTCCGCTATCGGCGGGTGGCCCAGTGAGTGAGATCGAGCTTGCGAATGTCTCTCGCTGGTACGGCAACCTGGTCGCGGTCAACGACATCTCGATGCGGATCGGGCCTGGGGTCACCGGTCTGCTCGGCCCGAACGGCGCCGGCAAGACCACGCTGCTCAGCATGCTGGCCGGGTTCCTCGAACCGTCCAAGGGCAAGGTCACCGTGGATGGCGAACCGACCTGGAGCAACCTCAACCTTTACCGGAAGATCGGCTTCGTGCCCGAGCGGGAGGCGATTCTCGGGTACCTGACCGGCTGGGAGTTCGTGTACGCCAGCGCCCGGCTGCACAAGCTACCGAACGCGCGGGCCTCCGCCCAGGCCGCGATCGAGCTGGTCGATCTGGTCGAGGCGTCCGGCCGGAAGATCGAGACGTACTCCAAGGGCATGCGGCAGCGGGCCAGGGTGGCCGGGGCGCTGGTGCACCGGCCCTCCGTGCTGTTACTGGACGAGCCGTTCAACGGAATGGATCCGCGGCAGCGGCTGCACCGGATGGAGGTGCTCCGCAGGATGGGCGGGGCGGGCCACACCGTGCTGTACAGCTCGCACATCCTGGAGGAGGTCGAGCGGCTGGCCAGCGTCGTACAGGTGATGGTGACCGGGCGGCTGGCCGCGTCCGGTGACTTCCGTAGCATCCGCCGGCTGATGACGCACCGGCCGCACGTGTTCACGGTCCGGTCGAGCGATGACCGCCGGCTGGCCGCCGCGCTGGTCACCGACGGATCGGTGGCCGGGGTCACCGTCGGCGCGGATGCGCTCACGGTCAGCGCGTCCGACTACGGCACGTTCACCCGGCTGCTGCCGCAGGTCGCGCGGGCCGAGAAGATCCGGTTGCGCGAAGTCCAGCCGACCGACGAGTCCCTGGAAAGCGTCTTCTCCTACCTGGTGGCATCGTGAACCCGGTCATCGCCTCGATCACCTGGCGCGGCGCCCTGGGCCGGCGCCGGGCGATCCTGCTGTTCGTGTTCCCCGCGTTGCTGCTGGTGCTCACGATCCTGCTGTCGGCCCTTGGCGGAGATCCACAGGACTGGATCAGCGCGGTCGTCAGCGGGCTCGGTGTCGGCGCGATGATCCCGATCCTGGCGTTGATCGTCGGGACCAGCGTGCTCGGCGTCGAGATCGAGGACGGCAACATCGTCCACGTGCTCACCAAGCCGGTACCGCGGCACGAGATCGTCATCACCAAGCTCGTGGTGGCCTCGGTAGTCACCGCGCTGTTCGGCGCGGTTCCGATCGTGCTGGCCACCATCATCGCGATGCCCGACTCGCTGGGCACGGCATTCGGGCTCGGCGTGGCGGCTCTGGTGGGTTCGATCGTCTACAGCGCGTTGTTCCTCATGCTGTCGGCGCTCACCAAGCGCGCCGTGCCGATCGGACTGCTCTACATCCTGATCTGGGAGAACCTGCTCGGCGGCCTGGCCGCCGCGCGGGGGGTGCGAGCGCTGTCCGTCCGCCAGTACACCATGCGGATCGCGCAGGAGCTGTCCGACCTGCCGAACATCAACGCGAAGGTCGGGCTTGGCACGGCCATCGTGATGAGCATCGTGTTCACGGTGTTGGCGACCTATTTCGCGATTCGCAAGCTGCGCGCGTTCACGATCGCCGGCGACGTCACGGCCTGAGCCACGCCCGACGCGGCTACCCGGACGGGCTAGATCCTGATCACGGTGAGCTTGGGAACATCGTCGTAGTCGGCGTCCTGGGTCAGTCGCCGTCAGCTCGCGGCGGCACCGGCCGGCACGGCGTACCCGGCTAGGCGTTGATCGCCAGCGACTTCTGGACCACGCCGGCGAGCCGCTCGGCGGCGGCCCGGGCCGCGGCTTCGGTGCCGGCCTCGACCATGACCCGGACCAGCGGCTCGGTCCCGGACGGCCGCAGCAGCACGCGGCCGGACTCGCCGAGCGAGGCCTCGACCGCGGCCACCTCGGCCAGCACCTCGGCGCATGTGTCGAGCCGGGACTTGTCCACGCCCTGCACGTTCACCAGGACCTGCGGGAACCGGGTGACCACCGCGGCCATCTCGGTCAGCGGCTTGCCCGCGGCCGCGGTCCGAGCCAGCAGATGCAGCCCGGTCAGCAGCCCGTCACCGGTGGTCGCGTGGTCGAGCAGCAGTACGTGGCCGGACTGCTCGCCGCCCAGGCTGAAGCCACCGGCCTTCATCGCCTCGAGCACGTACCGGTCGCCCACCGCGGTCTGGACCAGCCGGATGCCCTCGCGGCGCATCGCGATCCGCAGCCCCAGGTTGGACATCACGGTGGCCACCAGCGTGTCGTGCGCGAGCGTGCCGGCCTCGCGCATCGCCAGCGCGAGTACCGCCATGATCTGATCGCCGTCCACCTCCACGCCGGCACTGTCCACGGCCAGGCACCGGTCGGCGTCGCCGTCCAGCGCGATCCCGGCATCGGCGCCGTGCGCCGGCACCGCGGCCCGGAGCCGATTCAGGTGGGTCGAGCCGTACCCGTCGTTGATGTTGAGTCCGGTCGGCTCGGCTCCGATCGCGATCACCTCGGCGCCGGCCCGGCGGAGCGCCTCCGGAGCCACCGTTGCGGCAGCGCCGTGCGCGCAGTCGACCACGACCCGCAGGCCGTCCAGCCGGTTCGGCACCGTCGACAGCAGGTGACGCACGTACCGCTCGGCGCTGCCGCCGTTATCGGACACCCGGCCCACCTCGGCGCCGGTGGGCCGCTGCCACTCCTCGCCGATCCGGCGCTCGATTGCGTCCTCGATCTCGTCGGGCAGCTTGTGCCCGCCGCGCGCGAAGAACTTGATGCCGTTGTCCGGCATCGGGTTGTGCGAGGCCGAAAGCACCACACCGAGGTCCGCGTCGAGCGTGTCGGTGAGGTAGGCGATGGCCGGAGTGGGCAGGATCCCCACTCGCAACACGTCGACGCCGGCACTGGCGAGGCCCGCTACCACGGCCGACTCGAGGAACTCCCCCGACGCACGCGGATCCCGCCCGACCACGGCAACCGGCCGGTGGCCGGCGAACGCGCCGGCATCGCCGAGTACATGCGCGGCCGCCACCGACAGGTCCAGCGCAAGCTCCGCCGTAACCTCCACGTTGGCTCGCCCACGAACCCCGTCAGTGCCGAACAGTCGTCCCACGTGCCCTCCTTACAACACAAAACTCCGGGGGGTCGTCGATCCCGACCCCCCGGAGTGTGGCTAACGCTACCCGGTCGCGGGTGCGTCTACCGCTTGCTGTACTGCGGAGCCTTGCGAGCCTTCTTCAGGCCGTACTTCTTGCGCTCCTTGACTCGCGCGTCGCGGGTGAGGAAGCCGGCCTTCTTCAGGGTCGGCCGGTTACCCTCGAGGTCGGCCCCGTTCAGCGCCCGGGCGATGCCCAGCCGCAGCGCGCCGGCCTGGCCGGACACCCCGCCGCCGTGGATGCGCGCGAACACGTCGTAGCGGCCGTCCAAGTCGAGCGTCTTGAACGGCTCGTTCACCATCTGCTGGTGGACCTTGTTCGGGAAGTACGCCTCGAGCGTGCGGCCGTTGATCTGCCAGCGACCGGTGCCGGGGACGATACGAACCCGGGCGATCGCCTCCTTACGCCGGCCGGTGGCCGCGCCCGGCTCGATTGCGGACGTACGCGCCGGGCGAGCGGACGACTCGGACGTGTAGCTGTCTGGGGTGTCGTCGGACTCGATCGGAGCTTCCAGGGTGGCCTCTGACACTGCCACGGTTCCTTTCGCTGAAAGTTCTTGGGTGGGTGGCCGAGGCTACTGCGCGACCTGGGTGATCTGGTACGGGGTGGGCTGCTGCGCCTGGTGCGGATGCGCCGGGCCGGCATACACCTTCAGCTTCTTCAGCATCTGCCGGCCAAGGCTGTTGTGCGGGAGCATGCCCCGGACCGCCTTCTCGATCGCCTTGCGCGGATTCCTGTCCAGGAGCTGGCCGTATCGGACGGCATGGAGACCACCGGGGTAGCCCGAGTGCCGGTACGCCATCTTCTGGTCCCGCTTGTTGCCGGACAGCGCGATCTTCTCGGCGTTCACGACGATGACGAAGTCACCGGTGTCGACGTGCGGCGCGTAGATCGGCTTGTGCTTGCCCCGCAGCAGGATCGCTGCCTGGGAAGCAAGCCGGCCGAGCACGACGTCGGTCGCGTCGATCACGTGCCACTGACGCTGGACGTCGCCGGGCTTCGGGTTGTACGTACGCACGGTCATAGCCTTCGCTGTCTGGAGAGGACGTTCACGGGTGGCTTCCCGGCCGGTCGGTGGCCTGCGAAGCCGGTTGGCGCGCCTACCTGCTCGCGAGCGAGCACACACGCGCAACGACCTCGCAGAATACCGGCGCGGAGCACCGATGGTCAAAGTCACCAGCCCGGAGTGGAGCCGGGGTTGAGCACAGCCGGGCGAGGGTCGGCTCGGACCTCCCTCCACGGATCAGCACTGCGGACAGAAGGAGCCGGGCCTCGGACACCCACGGGGGAAGGCGCCAAGGCCCGGCGGTCTAGCGGAGGACGCGCTACGGCCTTCGGCCGCCCACCCCACCTAGATGCAGAGCTACCAACAGCAGCCCCAGCGCGATCCAGAAGAAGTAGTTGATGTTGTCGCCGGGGTCCCCGATCTCGCCAAGCTGCCAGATCAGAGCCAATAAGAAGGATACAGCGCCGGCCAAAGCAAGCATCTGTCCATGCCCCTTCCGCGGACACAAACGATCACGGTTGATCGCCACCGCGAGGGTTCCACAAAACATGATCCGGTAAACCCCACACGTGAACGGTTTTTTGGGCAGCTCCGCATGCCCAAAGAGGCAATCCACCGGTCACCTCGGGCGAATGCCGGGGTGCCGTGCCAGGCGCTGACGGCTACCGCTCCCGGACGACCCGGCCCTCGTCCCAGACCGGCTCCGGCGCCTCGTAGACCGAACCGTCCGAGCCGAAAATGAGGAACCGATCGAACGAGCGTGCCAGCCATCGGTCATGGGTGACTGCGACCACAGTGCCCTGGTAGCCGGCCAGTCCCTCCTCCAACGCCTCGGCACTAGCCAGATCGAGGTTGTCGGTCGGCTCGTCGAGCAGTAGCGCGGTCGAGCCGGCCAGCTCGAGCAGCAGGATCTGGAATCGCGCCTGCTGCCCTCCGGACAGCGTCTCGAATGGCTGATCACCGCAGAACTGCAGCTCGTAGCAAGCCAGCGCCCGCATCGCGTCGTGCCGTTGCAGCGAGTGCTCGGCCCACAGGAGCTCCACCAACGAGCGGCCAACCATCTCCGGGTGCTCGTGGGTCTGCGCGAAATGCCCCGGCACCACCCGGGCGCCCAGCTTCCACCGGCCCGTGTGCGCGACCTCGCCGCCGGCCAGCAGCCGCAGGAAGTACGACTTGCCGGAGCCGTTGCTGCCGAGCACCGCGACCCGCTCACCGAAGAAGATCTCTACCGAGAATGGCCGCATCAGCCCAATGAGCTCGAGGTTCTCG
>DATAFN010000307.1:0-13476 GCA_036257435.1 Actinomycetes bacterium | reverse complement strand
CAGGTACGCGAGGTAGGCGCGGGTCAGCTCGCGGCGCAACTCCGCGTCGCGGACGCCCAGCGGGCCGCCGCGGTCGGTGGCGAACAGCACCGCCTCGCGGATGGTCGCGTCGAGCATCAGCATGCCGACCCGCGCGGCGCGCTTCGGGCTGGGATGGGCGATCTCGGCGGACCGCGCGCGCAGCAGGCGCTCCAGCGCGTCGCGGATGTGGGCGTCGAGGTCGTCGGTCATCCGCTGGAACTCGCCGCCGGGCCGCTGCCGCGCCTCGATGGTCAGCGCGCGCATCACGGCGCCGTCGCCGCCGCGGTAGTCGGCGACCAGACCACGGACGAACTCGTCGACCACCCGGTCCAGCGGCCGCCCGGCCGTACGCTCCGGGTCGAGCAGCTCCGCCCAGGTGGCCTTGGCGCGGACCAGGCACTCGCCGCCGAGATACGCGAGCAGCGCCTCCTTGTCGGCGAACCGGGAGTAGAACGAGCCCTTGGACGAGCCGGCCCTGGCCACGATGTCGTCCACGGCTGCCTGGTCGAAGCCCCGTTCGGCAAGCAGCTCCTGGGCGGCGCGGACGATCCGGTCGAGCGTCGCCACGCTGCGAGCCTGGCGCGGCGGCCGGAACGACGGGGAGGTCACCGCCCCATGATGGCCCGGCTCAGTCCGTCACGGCACTAACACGATCTTTCCGATGTTGGCCCGATCGTGCAGCCGCTGATGCGCCTTGGCCGCCTCCTCGAGGTTGTACACCTGGTCGATCCGTGGGCTGATCTCGCCGCGCGCGAGCATGTCGACTAGGTCGGTCCACCAGCCGCGGATCAGCTCGACCGGCCCGGCGAGATGCACGCCCATGATCGAGCGAGCCTCGGCCAGCAGACTAAGCAGCGGGAGCGCTCCGGCTAGCTCGCGTTCGAGGTCGGCGGGCGGATCGGCGGCCGACGGCACTCCGGCCGAGTACCCGTACGCGACCACCCGGCCACCGAACCGGGTGACCTCCAGGCTTCGCCGGTAGGCCGCTTCGCCGACACCGTCGAGCACCACATCGACCCCGTCCCCGGTCCGCCTCATGATCTCTTTGACCCAGTCGGTTGAGCGGTAGTCGATCGGATGCTCGACGCCTTCCTCGCGCAGCACGGCATGCTTGGCGGCCGATGCGGTGCCGTATAGCTCGACGCCGTGCCGGCGGGCGAGCTGTACCGCGGCCAACCCCACCCCACCGGCCGCTGCGTGGACGAGCACCCGCTCGCCCGGCCGGGGCCGGACCGCGTGCTCGACCGCGGCATACGCGGTCAGGTAGTTCAGCGGCAGCGCCGCAGCCACGATGGCGTCCACGCCGTCGGGGATCGGGTACGTGAGCGAGATCGGCGCGACCACGAACTCGGAGTAGGCGCCCCGGGTGTGATACGGCGTAGCGGCCACGCGATCGCCGATCCGCACCGTCTCGACGCTCGGGCCGACCGCGACCACCGTCCCGGACACCTCGACCCCTGGCGCCAACGGCGGCTCCCCGTCGGCCCCCAACCGCAGCCAGATGTCGGTGAAGTTCACCCCGCTCGCCTCGGTCTGGATGAGAATCTCGTCGAACCCTGGCTCCGGGACCGGCACCTGGACCGTCTGCAACACCTCCGGGCCACCGACCCGCTCGGCGATCACCCTGCGCATCTCACCCTCCGCTCCTAAATATAGAACTAGACGTCTGGGTCTAATTCTGCTGCATCGCACGGTATTCCCCGGCGGCCCAGCCGGTCGCACCGTCTGCAAGGGTGTCGGCATGAACCCGGACTGGGAGCGGCGACTAGCTAACGCCTGGGCGTCCCTCGACGAGTACGTCCACGCCGAGTTCCGTGCCCTGATCGAGAAGCTGATAGCCGAGTTGCCCGCGGACAGCACGATCGGGCTGTTCGAGCGCGCTGCGGCGTTCGACTCAACCGGCCATTCCGACCGCGCGGTGCCGCTCTACCGGCAGGCGCTCGAGCGGGGCCTGTCCGGCGAGCGCCGGCGCCGAGCGGTCATCCAGATGGCCAGCTCGCTGCGGAACCTCGGCCGGCCCGAGGAAAGCGTTGCCCTACTGACGACCGAGCTGAACGCGGGATCGGACCACCTGGACGACGCGGTTCGCGCATTCCTCGCGCTGGCGCTGGTCGACGTCGGACGGGAGCGTGAATCCGCCTCGCTCGCGCTGGGCGCGCTGGCCCCGCACCTCCCCCGCTACCAACGCTCGATTGCCAACTACGCGCGCCTTCTGGTCGAACCCGACAACACATAGGCGGGCACGCCCGGCATCGGTCTAGCGCAATCCGACGGCCTTGAAGAACGTGTAGCAGAATGTCCCGTCCGCCTCGGCCGCGCGGTAGAGATCGGCGATACCGGCCGCCCAGCTCGCCTGGTCCATCAGCCCCTGGCCGACGGCATGGGCACCGACGCCTTCGACCATCGCGGTGAACGTCTTGCGGGTGAAGCCGTCGACCAGCGCAGGCCGGCTGGCGTCCACGTAGACCATCCGCGGCGACACGCTGACCTCGCGCAATCCGGCGCTCACCAGCAGCGGGTACAGGCGCCGCCCGATCAGCGAGTCGCCGCCGGCCCGCCGTTGCAGCTCTACCAGGCATTGGATGGCCTGTCGGGCCGGCTGGCTGTCCGGGTGGAAGTACGCGGAGCCGTGATCGCCTTCGATCACGGTCAGCGAGCCGCCCGGCTTGAGCACTCGCATCAGGGCCACGAGTGCACCGGCCGGTTCGCGCAGGTGCTCCAGCACGAAGCACACGAACACGTGGTCGAAACGGTCTGGCGGGTACGGCAGGTCGAAGATGTCGGCGCGCTGGAACGTCACGTTCGAGTACCCCGCATCCCGGATCGTTTGCTGCGCCTCGGCCAACGATTCGGCCGAGATGTCCACGCAGGCGAACTCCGCATCCGGGCTGTTAGCGGCCAGAATCACCGTCTGCGCACCGATCCCGCAGCCGGCCTCCAGCACCTGGCTACCGGCCGGATAGTGCGTGTCGGCGTGCAGAAGCTCGGTCAGCGTGCTGGCCTGATCGGCAAGTCGGGTGCGTTCCGTGACCGAGTAGCCGTGGACGTAATCCATCCGGTCGGGCCTCCGTAGCAGTGCGTGAATCCGGACGGGATACTGCCACGATGACCCGACAGGACGAGCTTGCCGATCTCGCACGCGCCATCATCGACGCCAACACCTACCTGGTTCTGGGCACGGCGGACGCTGACGGCACCCCGTGGGCCACGCCGGTGTATTTCGCCACCGACGACTACCGGAACTTCTACTGGATCTCCGCGCCGAGCACGACGCACTCGCGCAACCTTGCGGCGCGCCCGCAGCTGGGCATCGTCGTGTTCGACAGCACGGTCCGGCCCGGCACCGGCCAGGGCGTGTACATGTCGGCGACGGCCGAACAGCTGGCCGGTGCGGACGTCGACCAGGCATTGACCATCTATCCGGGGCCTCCTGATCGCGGCGCCCGCCGGATCGCGCCCGAGGAGCTGATAGCGCCGGGGCCTTACCGGCTGTACCGCGCCACCGCGTCCGCGCACTGGGTCCTCTGCCCGGATCGCGAAACCTGCGAACACGGTCTCCCCCACGACCACCGAGCGGCCGTTTCGCTGTAGCGATGAGGTACCGCCTCCCGCCCGCACCACTATCGTGCGGACATGTCCGACGAGGTCAGCGAGCGCATCACGGTTGACGCCGAGCCGGCGCAGGTCTACCAGGCGGTGTCCGACCTGCACCGGATGGTGCGCTGGAGCCCGGAGTGCTTCGCGGTCTGGATCTGGCGCCAGCGCGGCGGAGCGCCGGCCCGGTTCGTCGGCTTCAACCGGCGCGGGCCGTTCGTGTGGTTCACCACGTGCCGGGTGGTCGCCGCCGAGCCGGCGCGGGAGTTCGCGTTCGACGTCACCACGTTCGGCATGCCGGTATCGCGGTGGGGCTACCGGATGTCCCCATCCGGCGGTGGGACGGAGGTGACCGAGTACTGGCTCGACCGCCGCAGCCGGGGCGCGTTCGTGCTCGGGCGGATCTTCACCGGCCGGGTGGCATACGACCGGCCTGCGGCCAACCGGGAAGGCATGCGGACGACACTGGCCCGGCTGAAGGGCGAGCTGGAGGGCGGCGCCGCTATCGCTCACGGCACCTAAGTGCGCGAGGATCTGCGTCCATGGATCCGACCAAGCTGTTCACAGTCATCGCGCTGATCTCGCTGCCGACCGTCATGTTCGGCGGCTACTCGCTGCTCCGCCTGGCCGCGGCCCAGAAGCTCACCCCGTTCCAGCACCGCTACTTCCGGGCCGGCCACGCCCACGCCGGGGTACTGCTGGTGCTGACCCTGGCCACACTGACCTTGCTCAAGGGCACCGAGCTGTCCAACGGGGTCCGCTGGCTGGTCTGTCTCCTGCTGCTGTTCGGTGTGCTGGCCCAATCTGGCGGGATGTTCGTCCACGCATTCACCGCACCGGAGGGCCAGTGGTCGCGTGGCAACGCCTTGTCGGTGGCGGGGGCCGGCTTGCTGGCAGTCGCGTTGCTGATAGTCGCCTACGGCGTCGCGATCACCTGATCCACCGCAGCGCGGGACCCGTCACGAGTGCCCGAGGACAGGATGCGGCCGGTACGGCTCCTCCAGCCGGCGAATCTCGTCCTCGGTCAGCGTGACGTCCACCGCCGCGATCGCGTCCTCCAGGTGGTTGAGCTTGGTCGCGCCGACGATTGGCGCCGCCACGCCTGGCCGGCCGAGCAGCCAGGCGAGCGCCACCTGAGCCATCGGCAGGCCGCGTTCGGCCGCGACCGTCCGGACCGCGTCGACCACGTCGAAGTCCGACTCGACGTACATCTCGTCGGCGTAGGAGTCGGTGCCGGACCGAAGCGTGTGCCGCTCCCCACCGCGATCACGGCTACCGGCGAGCAGGCCGCGCGCCAGCGGGCTCCACGGGATGAGTCCCACGCCCTGGTCCACACAGAGCGGGATCATCTCGCGCTCCTCCTCCCGGTAGACCAGGTTGTAGTGGTTCTGCATCGATACGAACCTGGTCAGCCCGGCTGACTGCGCAACGTGCTGCGCCTTGGCGAACTGCCAGGCGTACATGCTGGATGCGCCCAGATACCTGACCTTGCCGGCGTGCACCACGTCGTGCAGGGCCGCCATGGTTTCCTCGATCGGCGTGTCCGGGTCCCAGCGATGGATCTGGTAAAGATCCACGTAGTCGGTACCGAGCCGGCGCAGTGATGCGTCGATCGCCGCCACGATGTGCTTGCGGGACAGCCCGCGATCGTTGGGCCCCGACCCCATCGGGAAATAGACCTTGGTGGCGAGCACGTAGTCCTCGCGCTGAGCGAACAGCTTGTCGAGGAGCCGGCCGGTGATCTCCTCGCTCATCCCCTTCGAGTACATGTCGGCGGTATCGAAGTACGTCACACCGGCCTCGACTGCGCGCCGCACAATCGGCTCGGCCGCGTCCTCGCCCAGGAACCAGGCGCGGTCCGCGGGATTGCCGTAGCTCATCATGCCCAGGCAGATCCGCGACACCTTTAGGCCGGACCCGCCCAACCGTCGGTACTTCATGCCGCCTCCTAGTGCTCGAGTCGTCTTGATCGACAGTAGTAGCGAGGGCAACACCGCCGATGACCAGCCCGATGCCGGCCAGTTCGGCGGGACCGGGTAGCTGAGCCAGCACGACGACGCCGATGACTGTCGCGGTCGCCGGCAACAGCGACAGCAGCAGTGCAAATGTGGCGCGCGGCAGCCGGGCCAATGCGAGCTGGTCGCACACGTACGGGATCACTGACGAGCAGATCCCAACCCCGGCGCCGGCCGCGAGCAGCTCCGGACGACCGAAGGCAGCTACCGCATCGGCAAGACCGATCGGCGCAGCCACGACCGCGGCGACCAGCATCGCCAGTCCGAGCCGGTCGATGCCGGCCGGGCCGCCGTCGGCGGCAATCCGCTTGCCCAGCACGACATAGATCACGAACAGCCCGCAGTTGCCGAACGCAAAGGCGAAGCCCAGCGGATCACCGGCCAGCCGGGCATCGGTCAGCAGCACCACGCCTGACGTCGCCAGCACCAGCGCGGCAAGGTTGCGCCGACCACGCAGCCCCAGGGCCGCCAGCGCAACGGGCCCGACGAACTCGATCGCACCGACGGTGGCCAGCGGCAGCCGGTCGATGGCCAGGTAGAACACTGCGTTCATTGCGGCCAGGGTCAGGCCGAACGCCACCAGGAGCCGCCGCTGCGGCCAGCGCATCGTTGCCACGATGCGCCACGGCCGGCGCCACATCGCGAACACGACCGCCGCCGTGACGATCCGGAGCCAGGCCACGCCGAGCGGGCTCATCGCCGCGAAGAGCAGCACCGCAAACGCCGGGCCGAGGTAGTGAAACACCGCACTAACGGCGAAGTAGCCGTGCGGCGGGATGGGATTGATGGTCACGGATCTATTGTTGAAGGGCAATACCGGCACCAACAGGTCAACTTATAGGTAGGTTCACTCAATGGCCGTGAATCGAATGGTTAGAGCTGGCCAGCGCTTTCGGGATGCCAAGGACCCGCTTGACCCGGTCAATGTCCGCATTCTGCGCGCCCTGCAGGCAGACCCGCGAATCAGCAGGTCGGAGCTGGGTCGCCGGGTGGGCATGTCCGCGCCGGCGGTGACCGAGCGCGTGCAGCGACTGGAGGAGTGCGGGGTGATTCTCGGCTACCGGCTCGAGGTCGATCCGGCCGCGGTCGGCTTCCCGGTGGCGGCCTGGGTTCGAGTCCGGCCCGGCCCGGGCCAGCTCACCAAGATCGCTGAGCTGGCCGCCACGATTCCCGAGGTCGTCGAGTGCCACCGGATCACCGGCGAGGACTGCTTCTTGATGAAGGTGTACGTTCCGGCCGTCGACGAGCTGGAGACCGTTCTCGACCGGTTTCTCCTGTACGGCCAGACCACCAGCTCGATCCTGCAGTCCTCCCCGGTACCAGCGCGGCCGCTCCCGCTGCCGCCGCTGCCCGGTTCGGACGAGCGGCCGGCTACTCGCTCAGGTGCGCAACGATTCGGTGGCTGAACGCGGCGAGCGCCGCCAGCTCCTCGTCCGTCATCAGATCGATCATGTGCTTCCGCACCGATTCGACATGGCCGGGCGCCGCCTCTTCGATCGCCTTCAGCCCGGCCGGCGTCAGGACGAGCATCGAGCCACGGCCGTCATCTTTGCAGTCGTGCCGGTCCACCAGTCCGCGCCGTTGCATGCGGGTGATGTGATGCGACAGCCGGCTCTTCGACCAGCGCATATGGGTCGCCAGATCGGTGAGCCGCAGCTGCTGATGGGGTGACTCGGACAGGTTGGACAGCACGTCGTAGTCCGCCTCGGACAGGCCGGCCTGGCTCATGAGGTCACGGTTGAGCTGCAGGTCGAGCAGCAGCCGCATCCTGCGGTAGCCGATCCAGGCCTGCATTTCCTTCCCAGTGAGCCAGCCCATATCAGCGATCGTACCAACTAGTTGACACATCACCAACCTAGCGCCTACGGTTGGTGACATGTCAACTAGGCGGCTCGTGACCCTCCACGCCGGCCTGGTTCTGTTCGGCCTGAGCGTGGCATTGATGGTCCAGGCGAACCTGGGCCTGGCCTCGTGGGACGTCCTGCATCAGGGTCTGGCCGAGCGCACCGGACTGCCGATCGGCTGGGTGATCAACGCGGTGGCGGTGCTCGTGCTGCTGCTGTGGATACCGCTGCGGCAGCGGCCCGGCTACGGCACGCTGGCTAACGTCATTCTGGTCGGCCTGGTCGCGGACGCCGCCCTCGCGGTACTACCGGCCCCGGTGCATCTCGCGCCACGCGTGGCGTTGCTCGGCGCCGGCATCGTCATCAATGGGGTGGCGACCGGCCTGTACGTCGGGGCCGGGCTCGGTCCCGGTCCGCGGGACGGCCTGATGACCGGGCTGGCCAACCGCGGTCACTCCATCCGGGCGGTCCGGACCTCGATCGAACTGGCCGTGGTCGCGCTCGGCTGGGCGCTCGGGGGGACGGTCGGCGTCGGCACTGTGCTGTACGCCCTGACCATCGGCCCACTCGTCCACTACTTCCTCCCGCTGTTCTCGATTGGAGCGGACCGTGCCCATCCTCAACGTGATCGTCGCCAGCACCCGCCCCGACCGGGTCGGCGGTCAGATCGGCGACTGGTTCGTCCATGCTGCACGTGAGCACGGCGGATTTGAGGTCCGCGTGGTCGACCTGGCCGAGCAGAACCTGCCGTTCCTCGACGAACCGCGGCCGGCGCTCGAAGGGCAGCCGTACGAACACGCGCACACCCGCGAGTGGAGCGCGATCACGGCAGAAGCAGACGCGTTCGTGTTCGTGATGCCGGAGTACAACCAGGGCTACAGCGCACCGCTGAAGAACGCGATCGACTTCCTCTACTTCGAGTGGCACGACAAACCGGTGGCGTTCGTCAGCTACGGAATGACATCCGGCGGCCTGCGGGCCGCGACCGCCATCAAGCCGGTGGTCTCGGCGGTGAAGATGATGCCGATCGTCGAAACGGTGGTCATCCACCTCCGGCAAGCCCTCGATGTGGACGGGCGGCTGGTGCCGACGCCGGCCATGCGTGACGCGGCGAAGGCGATGCTCGACGAGCTGCGGCGGGTGACCGGCGCGTTCCAGGTACTGCGCGCGACCGGGTAGTCGCCGCCCGGCCGGCCCGGACGGCGTTCTACGACCGGCCACCCATTGCGCGTCAGCCGGTTCAGAAGATGTCGAGGTGCTCGGCGAGCTTGCCGGCCGCCGCAATGATGGATCTCGCGCTGGCCAGCGCCTGATCGACCTCCTGCCGATCGACGGTCTCGTCGGGAAACTCCGGGTACTCGAGTTCGTTCCGGCGCCGGCGCAGCGTGCCAAAGCCCTCGAACGCGGAACCGAACTGGAAACGCATGGCCTGCTGGATCGCGTAGTGGCCACCCTTGGTAGTCGGCCGCAGAGCCTGCCGCGCGAGGACGCCCATACAGGCGAGTCGAGCCGCGTCATAGGCCAACGTAAGGGCCGAGTGGGGGTCCGTATCCGCGAGGTGCTGGGCACTGGCAAGCGTGAGCGCCGCCTTCTCCGACCAACCTGCACCGTCGGCCGCGCCGCGCCGGATCCGCTGGAGCTCCTGGGCGGCAATCATGCGTTCGACGTCCGCCTCGCCGCGAGCCCATCGCGTCACCGGCTCGCAGCCTTCCGAGTCACGAGTGCGTCGGGCGTGATCTCGATGACGGGACTGGCCTTGATCTCACGGATCAAGCCATCCGACGCTGCGGTCCACCGGGCGGCCGATGCCAACACCGGGTTGATCGGCATGCCGATCCGCTCCTGCGCCCGGTCCGCAGCGGCGTAGACATCGGCGCGGTCGGCCTCTCCGATCAGCAGAATGTCAATATCGCGCGGAGGCGGGCCTGGCTCGCCGGACATCCGTGCTGCCCAGGAGCCGAAGATCAGAACGCGTTCGACACCCGGCAGGGTGGCGAACTCCTCGGCGATCACTGTCGGCGGGCCGAACATGTAGCTGAGAATCTCGGTCAGGGGCTCGAAGATCGGATGATCCGCATTGGGAGTCAGCATCCGCGCGCGACCGATCTCGGATGCATTGATCAGTCCCGCCTGCTCGAGCCGGTGGATCTCGGCGTGCAGGGTCGACGGCGCTACCTCGAGCTCCCGAGCAAGTGCGGCCAGGGTCCAGCGCTGCTCGGGCCGCAAGTAGATGGCGGCAAGCAGCTCTGCCTGCGTGTGACTACGGAAGATCGGAGCAAGGCGAGATACCGAACTTCGCATAAACCGAATATATCTTCGGCCATACCGAATAGTCAACACGGCGGGACTGACCGCGTCCCAACGAGCCGCAATGTCCAACGGCGGAGCGAAGTGCTAATCCCGCCGCGTTGTCCCAGCGGGCCGGCCGCCCGCAGGCCCGGGCGCCGGCCAGCTGGTGACCGGCTTACGGGCAGCAGTCGCGCTATCCCTGACCGGCGGGTGGGATGTTCTGGTTGCGGTGGAACAGGTTCGTCGGGTCGTACCGGCGCTTGATCTCGGCGAGCCGGTCGTAGGTTGGGCCGGGATAGGCCGCGCGGATACCCTCCTCTCCCTCGTTGACCAGGAAGTTCACGTATGCGCGCCCGTCGCGAGGTAGCTCACCGACGAGGTCGGCGACCCAGGCTTCCCGGATCGGGCGATCGTCGGGCCCCTCCCAGAAGGCCGCGACGCTGGCCATGATCCGGCTGGACCGGTTCGCAAAAGCGGTCGCATCATCGGGCACCCGGGCCATCGCGCCACCGAGCGCACGCAGTTGGGTAACCCGCATCGAAGCGTCCGAGGCTTCCAGCGCATCCATGATCTTCACTGCGGTCCGCCCGTCGACGTGGTCGATGAACATCGTCCGGGCGGCTGCGGTGGGCCGATAGTCCTCGTCCTCCGGCATATACATCCCCGGATACGGCATCGGGCGAGTCATATCGGCCAGCGGCTGGGCGAGCCCGCGGAAGCGGTCGAGCTGCTTCTGCCCGTCCGGGACATCCCCCGCGTAGGTGAGCAGACCGAAGATCACCAGCTGACCGTGCGTGGACTCGGTCACGAACGGCATCGGCGGGCACGGCATCACGTTCGCGATTGTGGACAGCTCCTCGGGTGCGGCATGGGTCTCGGCGACGAAGCCTTCCACCGACTCCGCCGTGGCCGGGAGGATCATCATGCCGCCGACGATCTCGCCGACCTCGTGCAACCGGAACTTGAGCCGGGTGGCGACGCCGAAGTTGCCGCCACCGCCGCGGATCGCCCAGAACAGGTCCGGGTCATGCTCCTCGTCGACCTGGCGGACCTGGCCGTCGGCGGTCACCAGCTCGGCGCCAAGGAGCGAGTCGATGGTGAGGCCGTATCTGCGAACCAGGAAGCCGATCCCGCCGCCGAGGGTCAGCCCGCTAACACCGACCGAGCCGGTGTCACCGAATCCGGTGGCAAGCCCGTGCTGCCCGGCCTGGTTCGTGTAGTCCGCCGCGGTGACGCCACCGTCCGCCCAGGCGGTGCGGCCGTCGATATCGAGCTCGATCCGGTTCATGTCCCGCAGATCGAGGACGATCCCGCCCTCGGTCGTGCTGTGACCGGCGCCGTTGTGCCCGCCACTACGGATCGCGAGCTCCGCATCGGTGTCTCGGGCGATCTCCACGACCCGGGCCACATCGTCGGAACCAGTGGCCCGGACAATGGCCGCCGGGCGGGCGTCGACGTCGCCCGGGAAGACCCTGCGTACCTTGTCGTAGGTCGGCTCATCAGGCGTGATGACTGGGCCGCCTACTGCGGCCCGAAGCTGATCGATCACTGAACTACTCGTCGTGCTGCGTACCGGCATGTGACTCCCCTTCGATGAGGACATCGATTCTCGAGATACCTGACCGAAACTACGGGGCGGGTGTGACAAAAGGTGGCCGGCCACCCGAGCGGCCGGCCACCCTTGCTCCCCGCTAGCGAGCGGAGACCAACTCCCGCTCCGCCGGCTCGACCTGGCGGTCGGGCTGGTCGCCATGCGATACATCGGGCAGCCAGCGCAGCCACCGCGGCAGGTACCAGTTCCGATCGCCGAGTGTGGTCATCACCGCCGGAAGCAGCACCCCGCGGACCACAGTCGCATCGATCAGGATGGCCGCGGCCAGCCCGAAGCCGAGCGCCTTGAGCGAGGTCAGCGACATCGTCGTGAACAGCATGAATACGGCCACCATGACGACCGCCGCCGCGGTGATGACGCCGGCCGTGGACCGGATACCGTGCCCAACCGCGTCCCGCGTCCGCATCCCGCGGTCGTAGGCCTCCCTGATCCGGGACAGCACGAACACGTGGTAGTCCATCGACAGCCCGAACAGGATCACGAACAGGAAGATCGGCAACCAGGAGGCGATCGAGCCGTTCGAGGTGAAGCCGAGCAGCGACTCGCCCCAGCCGTACTGGAACATGCCCACGACCAGCCCGTACGCGGCCGCCACCGAAAGCAGGTTCAGCACGATCGTGGTTGCCGCGATGGCCAGCGACCGGAAGGCGACCAGCACCAGGACGAACGCCAGCGCAAGTACGAACCCGAATACCAGCGGCATGCTTCCGGTCATCGACCGGTCGACGTCGAGCGCGGCAGCGGCCCAACCGCCCACGTACGCCTCCGCGTCCGGAAGATCGCCCAGCGTCTGCGGTACGACGTCGGTGCGCAGCGTATCCACTGCGTGGCGGGAGGCGGCATCCGTCCCGTTCCCGGCCAGCCCGATGTTGATGTCGGCTACCGTCTTGTCCGGGTTGACGTGCACGACCATCGGCTCGAACGCCTCGCCGGTGGCCAGTGCCGCGGTACGGAAGTCCTGAATCGCCGCCTGCACGGCGGGCGTAGTGACGTCCGGCGCGTGCACGACGATGGCGGCGGGGTCGGCACCGCCCGGGAATGCGGTCTGTACCCGGTCGTAGGTCTGCAGCGCCGGCACGTTGTGGTGGTCGATGTCCTCGGCACCGGGCAGCACGGTGTGGAGGTGGAACGCCGGCATGGCAAGCGCGATCAGAGCACCGGCAGTGACTGCCGCGGCCGCTTTCGGGAAGCGCAGCGCCGGGGTCAGCACCAGGCCCCACAGCCGGCCCTTGGACTGGCGCCGGTACAGCAAGGGCAGCTTGCCGAAGTCCACCCGGTCGCCCAGCTTGGACAGCAGCGCCGGGAGCACGGTGAGTGAACCGAGCACGGCAACCGCGACCACCAACACGGTGCCGACCGCGAAGCTGGTGAAGATGCCGTTGCCGGCGATGAACATTCCAGCCATCGCGGCCATAACGGTGAGTCCGGAGATCAACACCGAACGGCCGGACGTAGCCGCCGCGATCGCAAGGGCGCGCTCCGGATCGGCACCGCGGGCCCGCTCCTCACGCTCCCGGCGGATGTAGAACATCACGTAGTCGACCCCGACCGCGAGGCCGACCAGCAGCATCACGTGCGAGGTTTCCTCGGTCAGCGGGAAGATCCGGCTGGCGAACGCGGACAGGCCGATCGCGCCGATGATGGCGGTGATTGCGAGGCCGACCGGAAGCAGCGCCGCGACCAGCGCGCCGAACGCGACCAGCAGGATGCCCAGGGTCATCGGGATCGAGAGCATCCCGAGCCGGCTGAAGTCCTCGTCCAGGCTGTCCCCGACGGCCGCGTCGATGCTGGCCATGCCCGTCTCGGCGATGAACAGGTCCGGATGGTCGGCCTGGACCGCCTGGACCGCGTCGAGCACCGGGCCTACCCGGTCGGCGGCGGTGTCCGGATCGCCGGACATCTCGAAGCTGACCAGCGCGGAACGGCGATCCGCAGAGATGGCGCCGCCCGAGTCCGGGTCGTACGGCGACACGATGTTCTTGGCCGCACCCGTTGCTTCGACCGCGCCGGCGACGTCGGTCACGGCCTGCCGAAAGGCCGGGTCATCGGCCGTCTGGCCTTGCTCGCCCTGGATGAGGACGAGTTCTCCGACCCGATCGGG
>DATAFN010000297.1:0-3171 GCA_036257435.1 Actinomycetes bacterium | reverse complement strand
ATGACATCGCTACGGGAGTGCCTGGCCGGCGCCAACACCCGGGTTGCCGAGCAGGTCTGCCAGGACGAGTTCAGGGACGCGGTGCTCCGCCGGCTGACCTAGCCGGAGCGCCGTCCGAGCACGGCAACCACGAGAACGGCCGGGACGCCCACCTCCAAGAAGGTCGCAAGGGCGGTTTCCCAAGGCAGCGGGCCGATGACACTCATCCGAGCCGCTCCGGCCGAGCCGCCGGACAGCAGGGCCAGCCCGGCCATCGCGAGCCCGGCCACGGCGGCGGCCGCGGCCGTCTCGGCCACCGTGCGCCACACGCCACCGGAGCAGAAGCGGTGCGTGACGACCCCGGTCAACACGCCGACCAGGACCGGGCCGGCCAGGACCAGCCAGCCGGGCCAGCCATGGGTTTCCGTCGGCAGGGCAGCAAGAGCCGGCACCGCCGGGACGATCCCGAGCTCCACCGCACCCGGCGCAACCGAGGTGCCTGCCCCCAACGCGAATCCGGGACCCAAGGCGTACCCGGCCGCCCAGATCGCCGCATTGGGCACCAGAGCGGCACCCAGGAGAGCCAGCGCCAGCGCACCGGGCAGGTCCGGGTGCAGTGCCTCGGCGACCGCACCGATCCGGCCGGAGTTCCCGACCGCGCTGCCGGCGACCAGCAGCGAGCCGACCGCGAACAGCCCGGCCACGGCGACCGCAGCGGCACGAAGCACCGGCCGCCGGCCACTCAGCCGGTCGGTGAATCCGGCCTCGTACCCCACACCCGCACCAACGGCCAGCACGGCCACCGCCCCGGCCAGTGCCGCAGCGGTTCGCGGCTCGGCCGAGACCTGCCCGGTCGTCGCCCAGACGGCCAGTGCGCCGGCGCCGCCGGAGTATAGGACCGCAGCGGGAAGAACGACCGCTACCGCGCCCGCGGCCGTCGACACACCCGCGGCATGGGCCGCCCAGCGGGCCGCGCGGTAGAGCAACAGGGCAATGACGACGGTCAGACCGAGCGGAGCCAGCCGAAACTCCGCGCCATCGACGTGCAGCCCGACCCGGTGTCCGGCCAGCCAGACCTGGACGCCGAACCGGACCGGATCGCCCACCGGAGCGCCCGCGCCCTCGTCGACCCAGACCAGCGTCGCGGGCAACGCGGCGACCGCCAACCCCGCGACCAGCGCCCACGCCGCGGCCAGCACGCCAGCCAGCCACGCCACCCGCGACCCCCAGGCCGGCTCCACCCGCCGTAGGAACGGCCGGGTCAGCAGGTCGGTCACGCACCCATCTTCGCCGCCGGACTCGCTGCCCTGGGGTCAGCGATTTCCCGCGTGTCGCGGTGCTCAGGTGCTGGCGCCGGGAGTCATGACCGGTCAACCCGGCCTCGCACGAGGGCGGGACGTCTTCAATCCTCGCGCCACGGCCCCTGACCGTAGATCCGGTCCACGGTTACGTTGACGACGACCCCGTCGGGCACATCCCGTATCGGGTACCTCTGCCCGGGTCCCAAGTAGTACTCGGCCAGGCGGTCCATCACTTCCAGCGCGCCACCTTCGGTGATCTGGCCCCGTCCCTGGACGACCAGGTACGGATGGAGGCCCTCACCTGTGTGCTCGTTGGCCTGGAACGAGAGGACCAGTCGCGGGTCACGCCGGATGTTCGCCAGTTTCTTCTGGGTCAGATTGAAGAACGTGGCCATGACGATCTGGTCGCCGTCGAATCCGGCCCACGACAGGGTGACGTGCGGCGTTCCATCCGGGTCGAGCGTTACCACATGGGCCAATGGGCCGGTCGCCAGGAACGTGCGCACTGCGTCGGGGATGCCCACGACGCCGGAGTCTACGGCGGGCATCGGCACCAAACCCGAAGATCAAGCACCTGCGTCTGGCCCGCCATGACCCATGCACAGTGACTGGCTGGCCTGGGGTGCCTAGGCGACCAGGCCGACCGTGGCCGGGCCGGCTCCGCTGGGTCGTACGGTTCACACATGAGAGACCGTGCCGAAGCACAGGCGCTGGACCGCGCGGATCCGCTACGGCACCTGCGCGAGCGGTTCGAACTCCCCGACGGGCTGATCTACCTCGACGGCAACTCGCTCGGGCCGTTGCCCGTTCGGGTCCGCGACCGGCTGGCCCGGGTCGTGGACGGCGAATGGGGTCGCGACCTGATCGCATCGTGGAACAAGCACGACTGGATCGGGCTGCCGGCGAGGGTTGGCGCACGGATCGCCCAGCTGATCGGCGCGCCACCGGACAGCGTCGTCGTGGGCGACTCCACGACCGTGCAGCTGTTCAAGCTGCTCGTCGCCGCGACCCGGTTGCGGCCGGACCGCCGAGTGCTGGTCACCGACCCGGGCAACTTTCCTACCGACTCGTACATCGTGGCAAGCGTCGCCCGGCTGGCTGGCCTGGAGCTGCGCTGGTGCGACCCCGAGGATGTCGCTGCCTCGCTGGACCACTCGGTCGCGGCCGTCGAGCTGTCCCACGTCGACTATCGGACCGGGCGGATGTACGACGCCGCTGAGATCACCGCTGCCGTACAGGAGGCTGGCGCCGTCGTGCTGTGGGACCTCTGCCACTCGGCGGGAGCAGTACCGGTGGACCTCCACGGCTGGGACGCGGACCTCGCGGTCGGCTGCGGCTACAAGTACCTCAACGGCGGCCCCGGCGCACCGGCGTTCGGGTATATCCACCACCGCTGGCACGACATCCTCGACCAGCCGATCACCGGCTGGATGGGCCATGCGGCGCCGTTCGCCCTGGAGCGGGCCTACCGCCCGGCGCCCGGCGTAGCCCGAATGCTGGCCGGGACCCCGCCGATCCTGTCCATGAGTGCCCTCGACGCCGCGCTCGACGCTTTCGACGGTGTCTCGATGACTGACGTGCGGGCGAAGTCGCTTGCCCTCACCGACTACTTCGTCGCCTTGGTCGAGGACCGGTTGTTCGAGCACGGCGTCACCGTCGAGGTCCCCCGAGCGCACGACCGTCGTGGCTCCCAGGGCTGCCTGCGCCATCCGGGTGCCTACGGGCTCGTGCAGGCCCTCATCGCGCGCGGTGTGGTCGGGGACTTCCGCGACCCGGACTACGCACGGTTCGGCTTCACCCCGCTGTACCTGCGCTTCGTCGACGTCTGGGACGCAGTGGAGCACATGGCGCAGGTCCTGAGCGCAGGCGAATGGGAGGCCCCCGAGTACGC
>DATAFN010000114.1:0-11721 GCA_036257435.1 Actinomycetes bacterium | reverse complement strand
CCGACCGCTCCAAGGAGTTCGGTGCGATCACCCACGTCGGCCAGACCGAAACCGTGGCAGGCGCGGGTGCCGGTGAACAGCTCAAGGCGTCCGGAGTCACCAAGCTGCTGTGCGTGATCCACGAGGCGGGCAATGTTGGGCTGACCCAGCGCTGCGATGGTGCCAAGAGCACGGTCGGTGGCTCGGTCGAGGAACTGCAGGTCGACATCGCCAACCTGGCCGACGCCAGTGCAAAGATCACCGCGAAGCTGCAGGCCGACTCATCCATCAACGGCGTGCTGTCGCTGAACCCGGGCATCGCCATCGCCGCCCGGGACGCGATCAGGGACGCCGGATCCTCAGCCAAGCTGGCGACGTTCGACCTGTCCGGCGACGTCATCGACGCGATCAACAACGATGAGATCCTGTTCGCCGTTGACCAGCAGCAGTACCTGCAGGGCTACCTGCCGGTGGTGTTCCTGAACCTGTACAAGACGAACCTCAACACCGTCGGCGGCGGGCTGCCGGTGCTGACCGGACCCGGCTTCGTCACCAAGGACAACGCGGCTCAGGTTGCTGAGCTGGCCCAGTCCGGCACCCGTTAACGCCTGCTTGGCCTGCTGGATCATTACTCGCTCGCGGGACGAACCACCCGAATCGGGTGAATCGGCTACTTACCGCGCGAGTAATGATCCGGCGGAGGGCTCGCCGACACTCGCCCGGAAGGGACGGTGCGTATGACTTCCGCCGCGCCACCCGTCGATGAACGGGTTGCCGAGATCAGCCGGCTTCGCCGGATTCTGGTTCGCCCCGAGCTGGGCTCGGTTGTCGGGGCGATCGTCGTGTTCGCTTTCTTTGCCACCCAGTCCGGCGTGTTCCGCTCTCTGGACGGGGTGGCGATCTGGCTCGACCCGGCTTCGACCCTGGGCATCATGGCGGTGGTCATCGCACTGCTAATGATCGGCGGAGAGTTCGACCTGTCGGCCGGGGTGATGACCGCAACCACCGGGCTGGTGGTCATGATCCTGGCCACCGAGTACGGCTGGAACATCTGGGCCGCGATCTTCGCCAGCCTCGTAGTTGCGCTGCTCATCGGCGCGTTCAACGGCGTCATGGTGGTCAAGACCGGGCTGCCCAGCTTCATCGTCACGCTCAGCACGTTCCTGATGCTGCAAGGCCTCAACCTCGGCGTCACCAAGGCGATCACCGGCACCGTGCAGGTGTCCGGATTGGCCCGAGCGCCCGGCTACGACGCCGCGAAGTCACTGCTGGCCGGCACGTTCTCACTGTTCGGCGTGCAGTTCCGGGTGGCGATCCTGTGGTGGATCGCGGTCGCCGCCGTCGCCACCTGGGTCCTGATGCGAACCAAGATCGGCAACTGGATCTTCGCGGTCGGCGGTAACGCGCTGGCCGCCCGCTCGGTCGGGGTTCCGGCCGCCGGCACCAAGGTTGGCCTGTTCATGGTCACCGCCGGGGCGGCCTGGCTGGTCGGCACGATCAACGCGGTCCGGTTTACCTCGGTCCAGGCCAACATCGGCATCGGCCAGGAGCTCATCTACATCGTCGCCGCGGTGATCGGCGGCTGCCTGCTCACGGGTGGCTACGGCTCGGCGATCGGCGCCTCGATCGGCGCGCTCGTGTTCGGCATGGCGGCCAACGGCATCGTGTTCGCCGGCTGGGACGCGGACTGGTTCAAGCTGTTCCTCGGCGCGATGCTGCTGCTGGCCGTGCTGACGAACAACCTGATCCGCCGGTATGCGGAGGAGGCTCGGCGATGACGGCCACGACCACCACGGAACCGGCGCTGCTCGAGGTCGAGGATCTGGTCAAGTACTTCGGCAGCGTGATTGCGCTCACCGGCATCTCGGCCACCGTCCGGGCCGGCGGGGTGACCTGCGTGCTCGGCGACAACGGCGCCGGGAAGTCCACCCTCATCAAGATTCTGTCCGGGGTGTTCCGGCCGGATCGGGGGTCCTATCGGATCGACGGTGAACCGGTGCAGTTCTCCAGCCCGCGCGACGCGCTGGACCGCGGCATCGCAACCGTGTACCAGGATCTGGCGATGATCCCGCTGATGTCGGTGTGGCGGAACTTCTTCCTCGGTTCCGAGCCGACCAAGGGCGTGGGACCGCTACGCCGCTTCGACGTGGCTAGCGCGCGCAAGATCGTACGAGCCGAGCTGGCCGGGATGGGCATCGACATCCGGGATCCGGACCAGCCGGTCGGCACGCTGTCCGGTGGGGAGCGGCAGTCGGTTGCGATCGCGCGGGCGGTGTACTTCGGCGCGCGCGTGCTCATCCTGGACGAGCCGACGTCCGCGCTCGGGGTCAAGCAGGCCGGGGTAGTGCTGCGGTACGTCGCGCAGGCTCGCGATCGCGGGCTCGGCGTGGTGTTCATCACCCACAACCCGCACCACGCGTATCCGGTCGGGGACCGCTTCCTCGTGCTCAACCGGGGGCAGAGCCTCGGCGACTTTGCCAAGTCCGACATCAGCCGGGAGGAGCTGACGCGGCTCATGGCGGGTGGGGCCGAACTCGATCAACTCGCGCACGAGTTGGATCGGCTCGGGACGGCGGCTCCTGGTCCGGAGCCGGCACCCGCGGGCTGACGCCTGGGCCGGTCGGGAGACGGAACGGGCTACGCAGGCACCCAGCCTGCGTGCGCCCTCTCCGCCTCCCGCCCTTTCGTCTTCTTCGAGGTGCGCTGTCTGGCCATGTCGTTGGGCTGAGTTAGGGGGACGAGCGGGTCGGGGCCCTGGGAAGGGCTTAAGTGCGCGGCTGGGGTCGAGCATCCTCTCCGTCCGTGCCCGGCTCGAAAGGGGACAAGTCCGGCTTCGGCCTCGTTAGTGTGATCTTGGCGTCGGCGGCGGGAGGAAATGTCAGTACATGACGACCCAGCTCGCGCTCCAAGATCACGCTAACGAGGCCCGAGCCGGGAATGCCGCAATTGTGATTGAGCTGCGGCGAGCCATTGTGCGGCGGTGGGAGACGCGGGTGGCACGAGTCGGACTATGGCGTCGAGAAGTTGATCAGCGCTGACCCCAGGGCGGACGATGTCCCAATATCTCAGGACAGCACAGCGCGTTCGATCAACTTCTCGAAGCCATAGTCGGGGTTGCGTCGATTGCGACCTCGGCGCCTGGCCGACGACTAGGGTTGGATCATGGGTGGGGTCCCGGTCCGGGTGATGTCCTACAACGTGCGCTCGATGCGAGACGACCGGAGCGCGCTCGGCCGGATCATCCGCGCCTGCGATCCGGATGTGGTCTGCGTCCAGGAGGCACCCCGGTTCTTCCGGTGGCGCTCGCGGTGTGCCGAGCTGGCCCGGACGTCCGGTCTGGTCGTGGTGACCGGTGGGCGCCCGGCTGGTGCGATGCTGCTGCTCGCGGGGCTGCGCGCCCGGGTGCTGTACACCGAGGACCTCCAGCTGCGGAAGCTGCCTCGGCTCCATCAGCGCGGTCTGGCGATGGCCGTACTCGAGATCCAGGGCGCTCGGTTCGGGGTCGCCAGCATGCATCTCTCGCTCAACGACGACGAGCGGGCGTACCAGGTGCCCGAGGTGCTGTCCCACCTGCGCCGGCTGGATGCGACCGAACTGGTGCTGGCCGGCGACGTCAACGAGCAGCCGCCCGGGCTGCGCTGGCAGGGCCTGCTCGGCGAGTTGACCGATGCGTACGTTAAGGCGCCGTGGGGCGGCGAGTTCACGATCACTTCGAAGGCGCCGAACCGGCGGATCGACGGAATCTTCGTGTCCGCGGGGGTGGAGGTGCTGCGCTGCGGGGTTCCGGTACACCTACCCGAGCTGGACCGGGCCAGCGACCATCTACCGGTGGTGGCCGACCTTCGGCTGCCGGCCGCGGGCTACCCCCGGTAGCCAGGCATCAGTTCGAACGCGAGTTGCTCGAGGAACAGCCCGATGTCGGTCACGATGCCGCGGGCCTGTGCCGACCCGCGGTCGGCCAGCTTGGTCACGGTGGCCTGGTTGATGTCGACGCAGACCAGCGGCACCGACGCCGGCAAGATGTTCCCGGTCGCCACCGAGTGCAGCATGGTTGCGACCATGATCGCGAATCCGACTCCGGTCAGTTCCCCCCGCATCGCCCGCTGGCCCTCGACCACGTCGGTGTAGACGTCGGGCAGCGGCCCGTCGTCGCGAACCGAGCCAACCAGCACGAACCGCTTCCCGGCCCGGACCAGGGCGTGCATGATCCCGTTGGTGAGCACGCCCTGCTCGACCGCGCCGGCGATCGAGCCCGCCTTGCGTACCGTATTGATGGCTCGGATGTGGTGCTCGTGGCCGTGCGCTACGCCGAACCCCTTGGCCAGGTCGACGCCGAGCGAGGTGCCGTACATGGCCGCCTCGATGTCGTGAGTGGCCAGCGCATTGCCGGCGAAGAGAACGTCCACGTATCCGGCGTTCACCAGCTCGACCATGGCCGGAGCGGCGCCGGTGTGCACTACCGCCGGACCGGCGACCCAGAGCACCTTCTTGCCGGCCGACTTCGCCTCGCGAATTTGTTCGGCGATCTGCCTGACCATCAGTGCCTGTGGCTTCTCCGACGACACGTCGGAGATCATGAAGTCGAAGCTCGACTCGTCCCGGCTTCGCTGCACCTGCAGCGGGACGACCTTCACCCCGCGCGCCCCGCACACGATCCGCTCGCCACGGCGCACATCGGAAACTGGCACGGTGCGGATCCGGTCACCGGCGATCAGCAGCCCGCAGTCCATCTCCGGATTGTCGACCGGTACCCACCGGCTGCCGATCCGCACCAGGGTCGGCAGGTTTGTGGTCGAGTAGAAGTCATCGGGGAACACGCCGTCCTGCTCGGCCGGCCGGGTCTGTGCCTCGCCGGGCTCGACCAGGTTGACGCCTCTTGTCTGCAGGGTCATCAGGAGTCGAGTGAGCGCGTCGGTGTCCTCCGCGTTGATCGAGATCCGGGCGTACGACTCGTCCTCGGCTTCTTTGCCGACGTCGAACTGGTCGATGACGAACTCGCCGCCGTACTCCTGGATGTCCAGAAGCACCTTACTCAAGATCCCTGAGTTGATGAGATGCCCGCGGATCTCGACGGTTTCGCTAACGATCACGGTCGGCTCCCTCTGCGGCGCGCAGGTGCAAGAGCGCTTAGAGTACGGCCCCGTCGTCCCCGCCGAGATCGGTCGGGGGGCGGTCCTTCATTCGGGTTACCAAGGTGCCGAATCCGGCGACGAACGCGCCGACCGCCAGGAATGCGATCGGCCCCGCCAGCTCCCAGCCGAGGACGGCGGCCACCACCAGCAGAGCGGGTCCACCGAGCAATCCGATCCACGCGATCCTGGTGATCGGCTCGACCTCCGGGAGCGGCGGCGGCTCCGGCGGAATGTAGTGCCCCTCATCGGCCGCGGCCGGGTCGGCCCCGGTGCCGGTGCCGTCGTCCTCGTCCTCCTGCGGTGCCGGACCCGGCCCGTCACCCGTATCCACCCGGCGGATTACCCGGCCGTCGCGCCCGCCGCCGTCCTGCTCGTCCGCCGGTTCGCCACCTGGAATGACGTCTTCCTCAGCGGGCCAGCGCGGGACCGGTTCGGTGGGGGCGTCGAAGCCGGCGACGATTTGCTCCCAGGCCTGGTCCAGATCCGGCTCACCGGAGCCCCGCCATCCCGTCGCGCCGACCAACTCGGCCGGGACCTGCGTCGCCTCACCGCTCTCGTCGACCGGAACCCAACCGTGCTCGCCGGGAAGCAGTCCGGCCAGGACCGAGCGGGCCGAGGACGCGGCGGCGGTATCCACGAACAACCGATCGCTGGGGCGAACCGGTAGGTGAACGTCCAGGTAGGGCCCGGGGATGCCGGGGGACGCCTTCGCGTACGCCGCGATCCCGGCGTCCCGTAGCGCGTCGAGCGCCGCGTTCGCCATCCGAGGGTCCAGGTCGGCGATCGGCAGGTAGGAGTCGGCGAACAGGCCGTTGTCGCGGATCAGCATCGCCCGCAGGCTTCCGGCGCTCCGCCGGGGCGTACCCGCACGGTGGTAACTCCTTCTAGAGCGTCGCGAGATCGAGTTGTCCCTGCGGGCATCGTCCCACGTGTCGGTGCGCGGCGACCAGCCGGTAACGGGCCGGCCGATCGAGCGCCATCGGTTCCTGGCGGACCCATACCGTTGCCCCGGTCAGCCAGGTTCTTTAATGTTCCTGACCAAGCGGCTGGGATGGAGGGTGCGTGTTCTACTGGTTCCTCAAACGGATATTGATCGGTCCGTGGTTGCGGATCATCTTCCGTCCGTGGGTCGAGGGTCTGGAGAACGTGCCGCAGACCGGTCCGGCGATCCTGGCCAGCAACCACCTGTCGTTCTCCGACTCGTTCTTCATGCCACTCCTGGTGCCGCGCCGGGTCACGTTCATCGCCAAGGCGGAGTACTTCACCGGCCGCGGCGTGAAGGGCCGGCTCAGCGCCGGCTTCTTCCGCGCGGTCGGGCAGATCCCGGTCGACCGTTCGGGCGGCCGGGCCAGTGAGGCGGCGCTACGCAGCGGTTTGAAGATCCTGCAGCGCGGCGAACTGTTCGCGATCTACCCGGAGGGCACCCGCTCACCGGACGGCCGGCTCTACCGCGGCCGAACCGGAGTGGCCCGGCTGGCACTCGAGGCGGGTGTTCCGGTGATCCCGTGCGCAATGATCGACACGGAGAAGCTGCAGCCTCCGGGCCGGATCCTGCCCAAGCTGATCAGGCCGGGCGTGCGGATCGGCAAGCCGCTGGACTTCTCCCGGTACGAGGGCATGGCCGGGGACCGCTTCGTGCTCCGCTCGATGACCGACGAGATCATGTACGAACTCATGATGCTGTCCGGCCAGGAGTACGTGGACATGTACGCGACCAAGGCCAAAGAGCTGATCGCGTCCGGCCAGGTGCCCGGCCGGCTGCCGAGCGTGGAGAGCTCCGGCGCGGACGCTGCGGACCGGGCCACTGCCGCGGCCTGAGCCACCGCAGCTGCGTACCTCGAGCGTCCGGCGCGGTGCGCCAGCCTGGCCGCCGCCCTCGCCCGGTCAGCCGGCAGCGCGCAGCTTGTCCAGGATCAGTGGATCGATCTTGCCGGGGAACAGCCGTTCTTCGTAGTTCTCGATGCCGGCCCAGCTGGTCAGCGCGGCGTCCAGGTCCGCGCCGTCGTGACCGAGCCGTGCCAGCCGATCGCGCACCTCATCGGCCAACGCACCGTCCAGCGGCATCAGGGTGTCCGGGTCTGGCTTGCCGAAGTACAGATCGTGCAGGTCGAGCAGCCGGGCCAGTTCGGCCAGCGGGTCTTCATGGTCGTCGATTCGTAAGTCCACCAGCACGTCGCTACCGCCGCCGTAGCCGCCGTCCGGTGTCACCACGAGCAGCGCGGCGCTCTGCCGGCCGCGGCGGTCCCCGCCGGCGGCGTCCCCGGCGGCGAGCGCGGCGTACAGCCGGCGGCCCAGCGGTTCGTCCGCGCCCGTGGCCAGCCAGGCGCGTTCCATCGCGGCCACGACGTCGGGTCCGGTGAGGATGTTGCCCTGGATTGCGTATCCCGGTCCGGTCACTCCACCGGCCCAAGCGTGGCAGCCCGATCCGGTGAACGTAGCCGCCGAGCCGCTCGCATCGACCACTCCGGCCTGCCGGGTCTCTCGCTGCTCGTCCGCCGCGGTGAGCTCCTCGAGTGTGTCCGTAGCGCTGCGTCCGGCTCTCAACAGTGCCAGCCCATCCGGCCGGTAAGCGAGGTTGGCGTAGGACTGGGTGGCGATCGCCCCGACCCTGGCCTGCGCGGCCGGAACGGCCGCGCCGACGGCGAGGAATTTCGAGGCAACCGCGACTCCGAAGGCCTGACCGTCCGTGGATCGACCGACGATGGAGAACGTCATGGCCGGACCGTAGACGGACACCCGGATCTCTGCCAGATGCGGCCGTCACTCCGCCATCTGATCGTTGCAACCGCCAGTGGTGTTCGTGGCGCGGCGGATAGGCGGACGAGCCCGTCGGGTGGCTAGGGTTGATGCCGCCCGATGCACACCCACGGATCGGCGCGCTTCGCGCACGCCTCCTCCGCGGGGATCCACAGTCCCACGGTCGGACCGGATCGGCGCCGGCCAGCTCACCAGGTAGGAGACTTGATGCGAGTTGGGGTGCTGACCGGAGGCGGCGACTGCCCAGGCCTGAATGCGGTCATCAGGGCGGTGGTACGCAAGGGCGTCAGCCGGTACGGGCTGGACTTCGTCGGGTTCCGCAACGGCTGGCGAGGCCTGCTCGAGGGCGAAACCATACCGCTGGACATCCCCGCGGTGCGCGGGATCCTGCCGCGCGGCGGTACCATTCTGGGCTCCTCCCGGACCAACCCGTTCAAGATCGAGGGTGGGGTAGAGCGGGTCCGCGAGAACCTGGCCAAGCTCGAGGTCGATGCGCTGGTCGCCATCGGCGGCGAGGACACGCTCGGCGTCGCTACCAAGCTCAGCGAACTCGGGGTGCAGGTGGTCGGGGTTCCGAAGACGATCGACAACGACCTCAACGCCACCGACTACACGTTCGGCTTCGACACCGCGGTGAACATCGCGACCGAGGCGATCGACCGGCTGCACACCACCGCGGAGTCCCATCACCGGGTCGTCGTCGTCGAGGTGATGGGCCGGCACACCGGCTGGATCGCGCTGCACTCCGGACTGGCCGGCGGGGCGAACGTGATCCTCATTCCGGAGGTACCGTTCGACATGGAGCAGGTCTGCGACTGGATCAGGTCGCGGTTCCGCACCAACTACTCGCCGATCGTCGTGGCGGCCGAGGGCGCGGTACCGGAAGCCGGCACGCTGTCGCTCGCATCCGGCGAGGTGGATGCGTTCGGGCACGTCCGGCTCGGCGGGGTCGGCAACCAGCTCGCCGGGGAGATCGAAGCCCGCACCGGCCAGGAGTCCAGGGCGGTCGTGCTCGAGCACATTCAGCGTGGCGGAACCCCAACCGCCTTCGACCGCTGGCTGGCGACCCGGTTCGGGCTGCACGCGATCGACGCGGTGGCGGCCGGCGACACGGGTGTCATGGTTGCGCTGCACGGCATTGAGATCGTGCGGGTAGCGCTGGCCGACGCGACCACCACGCTCAAGACAGTGCCGCCGGAGAAGTACGAGGAAGCAAAGGTCTTCTTCGGCTGATCTTGCACCTTCCTGCCGCCCGCTGACGAACACCCCGCAGACAGCTGGGCTTGGGCAGGCAATAGCCTGTGCGCTGTGAGCGTGGCTGAGCTCGATACCTGGCGGACCCGGTCGGCTGCCCAGCAGCCCGACTGGCCGGATCAGCAGGCGTTGCGGGAAACCCTTGCCGATCTGGCCGGTCAGCCGCCGCTGGTGTTCGCCGGCGAGTGCGACCACCTCAAGAGCCGGATCGCCGCGGTCGCCCGCGGCGACGCGTTTCTGTTGCAAGGTGGCGACTGTGCCGAGACGTTCGCCGGGTCTAGCGCGGACGTGGTCCGCAACAAGATCAAAACCTTGCTGCAGATGGCGGTCGTGCTGACCTACGCGGCCAGCGTTCCGGTCGTGAAGATCGGCCGAATGGCCGGCCAGTTCGCCAAGCCCAGGTCGTATCCGACCGAGACCAGGGACGGGGTGTCGCTGCCCGCCTACCGGGGCGACGCGGTCAACGGGTTCGACTTCACGCCGGCCTCCCGAACCCCGGATCCGCGCCGGCTGCTGCGCGCGTACCACGCCTCGGCGAGCACGCTGAACCTGTGCCGCGCGTTCTCCACCGGCGGCTACGCGGACCTTCGGCTGGTGCACGCGTGGAACCAGGACTTCGTCAGCGGCAGCCGGGCCGGCGAGCGCTACGAAGCCCTGGCCAGGGAGATCGACCGAGCACTCGCATTCATGCATGCCTGCGGCGCCGATCCGGAGGAATTTCACACCGTCGAGTTCTTCTCGAGTCACGAAGCGCTGATCCTCGACTACGAGTCGGCACTCACCCGCATCGACTCCCGCACCGGTCAGCCGTACGACCTGTCCGCGCACTTGGTATGGATCGGCGAGCGGACTCGCGCGGTAGACGGGGCGCACGTGGAGTTCGCCGCCGGGATCCGCAATCCGGTTGCGGTGAAGCTCGGTCCGACCACGACCGCGGACGACGCGCTCGCGCTCGTGGACAAGCTGAACCCGGACCGGGAGCCGGGCCGGTTGACGTTCGTCACCCGGATGGGCGCCGGGCAGGTCAGGCAGGTGCTGCCGCCGCTGGTCGAGAAGGTGACCGCGGCCGGCGCGCCGATCGCGTGGATCTGCGATCCGATGCACGGCAACACCCTCGAGATCGCGGGCGGGATCAAGACCCGCCGCTTCGACGACGTCGTCGATGAGGTGCGGGGGTTCTTCGAGGTGCATCGCGCCCTCGGTACGCATCCGGGTGGTGTGCACATCGAGTTCACCGGGGACGACGTCACCGAATGCGTCGGTGGCGGCGACGAGATCACTGACCTGTCCCGGCGGTACGAGACCTACTGCGACCCGCGTCTGAACCGGTCCCAGTCGCTGGATCTGGCGTTCCTGGTCGCCGAGATGTACCGGGAGCTGTAACGGCATGGATCGCGAGACGGTGGTCGATCTCCGCTCGGACACGGTGACTCGACCCGGTCCGGCCATGCGTGCGGCGATCGCCGCGGCCGAAGTCGGCGACGACGTGTACGCGGAGGATCCGACAGTCAACGAGCTGGAAGAGACCGTTGCCGGGTTGTTCGGCCGGCAGGCGGCGCTGTTCGTGGCGACCGGAACCATGGCCAACCAGATCGCGCTTCGGCTGGCCTGCCCGCCCGGTGCGGAGGTGCTGGCTGACGCCGACGCACACGTAGTGACGTACGAGGGTGGCGCGGCCGCCTTGTTGTCCGGAATCCAGACCCGGACCATCGTCAGCCCTCGCGGGCTGCTCGATCCGGACGCGGTCACCGCGCAGGTCCACCCGGTCGAGCCGCACGTGGTCGGCACCCGCGCGGTCGCCGTCGAGAACACCCATAATCGCGGCGGCGGAGCCGTCTATCCGCTGGCCACGCTGCAACGGCTGCGCGAGCTCACCGCCTCGGCCGGGGTGGCGCTGTGCTGTGACGGCGCCCGGCTGTGGAATGCGCATGTGGCCTCCGGCGTGCCGCTGACCGAGTACGGCGATCTGTTCGACGTGATCTCGGTCGCACTGTCCAAAGGGCTCGGCGCCCCGATCGGCTCGCTGGTCATCTGCGACGCGGATCGCTACCAGGAGGCGCGCGAGCTCCGGCACCGGTTCGGCGGCGCGTGGCGGCAGGCCGGCGTCCTGGCGGCCGCCGGCCTCTATGCGCTGCGGCATCACATCGATCGGCTGGCCGAGGACCATGCCAGGGCGCACCGGCTGGCCGTGGCGCTGGCCGATGCAGCTTCCGGCGTGTGCGAGCCGGCCGAGGTCGAGACCAACATGATCCTGGTCGATCTCGCGCCGGCCGGGATCAGCGCGGCCGAGCTGACGGAGAAGGCGCAGGCCGAAGGCGTTTTGATCGCCGGGATGGGTGGCGACGTGATCCGGTTGGTCACACACCTCGACATCGACGATGCCGCGTGCGCCCGCGCCATGGATGTACTCACCACGGCCCTGGTCAAGCGCTAGGCGGTCCGGCGGGCGGATGCCGTTTCGCCAAACTGGGAACCCGAGCGGGCCCGGGGCCTAGTCCCCGGGCTGCTCGATCAGCTGGGCGATGTAGTGCTGCTCGCCGATCTTTGCGAGCAGCTCGAGCTGGGTCTCCAGGTAGTCCACGTGGTGTTCCTCGTCCTC
>DATAFN010000111.1:0-3179 GCA_036257435.1 Actinomycetes bacterium | reverse complement strand
GGGATGTCGACCCAGGAGTCGCGCGGGAACGAGATGACGTAGGCCTTCTTCCGATCCGCGGACAGGTGCACGAGGATGATCGTGTCCGAGCGCTGGGCCCCGGCCACCCAGATTGGGGCGGCAGCGTCGTCGCCGGTGGTGGCCAGGTCGGAGCGGCGGTCGGTGCCGGCCAGCAGGAAGTTCAGCGCTTTCGCGGCCGCGCCCTCCTGCGGCTTGTCCGGGCGCTCCTGCTCCGGAATGTCGAACACCCGGGGGATCCGATGCACCTGGCTGGCGAACCGCTCGGACAGCCACCAGGCGCCGCCGACCGTGCACGCACTGAGCGCGAGCAACGACACCAGCACGATGATCAAGGCACGGCGGCGCCGGCCAGTCTTAGCCGGCGGCTCGTCCTCCACGTAATAGTAGATGGGCCTGGGTGGGTGGTCTGACCCATGCTCGACGCCTTGAGATGGTGCGGGTTTGTACATGACGCCCAGCACGTTGCCGGACCGGTCGACCACCGGCTCGGTTACGAGGCCGGCCTCTGTGTGAGCGGCTGGCACTGCGTTGTCCCTCTCGACAGCAGCCGCGATACGCAGCGTCGCCACCGACGGGGCCTGCTCATCGCCGGGCAGGGCCCGGTCTTCGGCGGGCTCGGCTTGCTCGTCGCCCGGCGGGGGCTGCTCGTGGGCTGGCGAGGCCTGGTCCTCGGCGGATTCACCCCGGTCTCCGGCGGGCTCGGCCCGGTCCTCGGCCGGTGGAGTGGGCATGCCCGGCTTGCCTGGGGGCGCGAGCGAGGCTGCCGCGGGCGACGTTACCGGCTCCAGCCCTTGCTTGGCCTCGCCCGGCATGGCCTCGGCTGGCTTGTCCGCTGGCGCGAGCTGGTCTTCGGCCGCTGGAGCAGGCGTTGCGGGCCCGTCAGTCGGCAGGGCCGTAGCGGCTGCCGCTGCCGCAGGTGAGATGACTGGCTCCGGTGCCGGTTTGACGTCGGACGACTCGGTCTCGGCCGACTCCACTGCACCGGATGTCTCGACCGCGCGGACCGACTCGGCCGGGGTGCTCCCCGCCTGGCGCGCGGCGGCCAGGGCCTGGTCGTACGCCATTGGTGCGGGAGGCGGGGCCGGCTCGTACTCGGACTCGACCGGCTCGTTCTCCTCGCCGCCCGGTTGATCGCTCACGCGGGCAATCGTAACGGTCGGGAAGCCCTAAGCCACTTGGCCAAACAGCCGGGTAGGTGGCGGCTAACCGACCGATAGGCCGGCCAGTCGCGGCTCGAATCCGAACGGCAGTTCGAGCCGATGCGCGTGCATCAGCTCGCCGTCGCACAACAGCTCGCGGGTGGGTCCGTCGGCCACGATCTCGCCGTCGGACAGCACCACCGACCGGTCGCACAGCTCCAGCGCGTACGGCAGGTCGTGGGTGACCATCAAGATCGTCACGTCCAGAGATCGGAGCACGTCGGCGAGCTCGCGCCGGCTGGCCGGATCGAGGTTGGACGACGGCTCGTCGAGGATGAGGATCTCCGGCTCGGACGCCAGTACGGTGGCCACCGCGACCCGGCGCCGCTGGCCGAACGAGAGATGGTGCGGCGGTCGGTCGGCGAACGCCGACATTCCGACCTGGTCGAGCGCACGGGCCACCCGGGTGTCCAGCTCGGCACCGCGGACTCCGAAGTTCGCCGGCCCGAACGCGATGTCGTCGCGGACGGTCGGCATGAACAGCTGGTCGTCCGGGTCCTGGAACACGATGCCGACCCGGCGCCGGACCTCGCTGAGCTGCTCCTTGACCACCGGCACGCCGGCCACGGTCACCGTCCCGAGCCCGCCGCCGAGGATGCCGTTCAGGTGCAGCACCAGCGTGGTCTTCCCGGCTCCGTTGGGCCCGAGCACCGCTACCCGCTCACCACTCGCCACGGTCAGGTCGATCCCGAACAGCGCCTGGTGGCCGTCCGGGTAGGCGTACGCCAGGCCGCGCACGTCGAGGCTCGGGACGCTACTCATGCCAGGCTCCATGCGGTTGCCGCGATCATGACGGCCAGCAGCGGCACCGCACCCGCCGCCAGCCAGGCCGTACTTGGGGCCGGCTGATCGTCGATCATCGGCATCGCTCCGGTGTACCCGCGGGCCAGCATCGCCAGATGCACTCGCTCGCCGCGCTCATAGGACCGGATGAACAGCGCGCCGGCCGTCCGGGCGAGCACCCGCAGGTGCCCGAGGTGACTGGCTCGGAAGCCGCGCGACTCCCTGGCGATCCGCATCCGGCGCATCTCATCGGTGACCACGTCGGCATACCTGACCATGAAGCTGGTGATCTCCACGAGCAGCGCCGGCACGCGCAGCCGGCGGAGTCCGGCCAGCAGCTCGCGCGGCTCAGTGGTCGCCGCGAGCAGGATGGACGCGATCACTCCGAGTGTCGCCTTGGCCAGGATGTTCCAGCCGCCGAGCAGCCCCGTCTCGGACACGGTCAGACCGAGGAACTCGGTCCGCGGGCCGTGTGCGATGAACGGCAGCAGCAGCGCGAACGCGATGAACGGCAACTCGACCACCATGCGCCTGGCGATGAAGCCGACCGGTACGGCTGCGGCCACCGCGACCACGGCGAGTAGGACGAGATACGCGCCGAACGCCCAGTACTGCTCGCGCGGCGTCGCGACCACGGTGAGCACGAACAGCACCAGCGCGAGCAGCTTGGTATGCGCCGGCAACCGGTGCACGACCGTGTCGCCGTGCCGGTAGAGCCGGTGGCTGTGGCCTGCGCCCATCGGTCAGACGTGCTCCGCGCTGCGGGCCGGCTCGGCCACGGGTCGGGCCCGACGTCTGGCCACCAACCGAAGCAGCAGCCAGCCAACCATGATCGTCACCAGGACGCCGAGGATGCCGGCCAGCCCGACCGGGATGCCACCGACCTTGCCGTAGTCGGCCAGCGGCAGGTTGCCGAGCAGGTGCTCGCGCGCGGTCTCCAGAAAGCCCTTCCCGCCGGCCACGTGCTCCAGCCCGTCCGGGCTGCTGCTGGCGAAGAAGCTGACCACGCCGGCCAGCAGGAGGGCCGCCGTACCGCCGATCAGCAGCACCGGACGCAACGACCCGCGCGGGCTCACCGCTGGCGCTGTCGCCGGCGCTGGCACCGGTATACCCGGTCCGCGCAATTCGAGTACGGGCCCGAGACCCCGTGCGGCGTACACCAGATCGGGCCGGACC
>DATAFN010000083.1:0-10522 GCA_036257435.1 Actinomycetes bacterium | reverse complement strand
AGTCCGGCGAGGGACGTGAACTGCTGTATGCCACCGTTGGCACCGGACCGCAGGTGTTCTGGCTGCAGGCACGCATCCACGGCAACGAACTGCACAGCACCGAGGCCGCGCTGCAAGTCCTCGACTACCTCACCAGTGGCGCGCCCGATGCTCGGCTGATCCGCGATCGGTTCACCGTCGTGGTCATTCCGATGTACAACCCGGACGGAGCCGAAGCGAACATCCGGCAGAGCACTACACCACTGCGGATCGACCTCAACCGGGACTGGGAGAACTTCGCTCAACCCGAGTCGCGCGGCTTCTGGCATCTGTTCGCTCAGGTTCGTCCCACCTACGCGCTCGACCTGCACCACATGGGGCAGGCTCCGGTCGTGGCCGGCACGAACGATCTCAACCAGTTCCAGATCGGTGCCCGATCGATCGACCCGAGCCGGATGACCGCCGCGCAGTGGCAGACCAACCGGGCTATGGCGATGGTCAGTGTGGAGGCGCTGGACCAGTACGGGCTGGCCAACGTCGCTCGGTATCCGATCATCGACATCACCAACGCGGTGATCAGCCGGATGCTCATGGGCGGCACCGCGCCGCCCGGACTGTCGCCGATTGACCACACCGTGTCCGGCGCGATCTTCTACGAGGTGCGCTCGGTCGGCCAGAAGAGCAACGGGCAGCTGGAGAACCTCTTCCGGATCCCGACGATGGCGCTGCTGGTGGCCGCGGCCAACGGCTCGCTCGCCGATCAGGACATCAGCGGGTTCGATGCGCTTCCGTTCGCTACTGGCGGGCCCTGCTGAGATTGAGGGGCCGTGCCGTCGCTGGATACGGTGGCACGGCCCTTTCGCGTTTGTAGCGAGACTGCGTCGGACTTACGCCGATCCGCGCACTCGGGGTTGTCCGGGTCCGGACGCTGCGGTGTGATGAAGGGTCCCGCGACGCGATGGCGGGGTCCCGAGGCGCGTCGCTCTGTGATTGTGGCTGGAGGAACCGTGCGACGCATTGTTCTACTCGGCTCGGCATCTGCTCTCTTACTCGGCCTGGTCGGCATGCCTGCCGCCTCGGTGGCGGCGCCGCCGGAGCCCGACGACCGGGTCACGGTGGCGGCGCCGTATGTTCGCCATGACGGCGGCACCGACCGCGCGATCCAGCATTGCTCGGATACCTCGACGAGCACCGCGCCGGACACTCCCGGCGACGGCGATACAGACTCCAACGACGGCGGCGCGTTCCGGCAGGGCAATGAGCCGTCGGTCGCCGTCGATCCGACCAACCCGGACCTGGTCGTAGCGTCCTGGAACGACTACTGCGACACCGATCTGGGCGGTGGCTGGATGGGCCTGGCCTACTCGCTAGACCAAGGTGAGTCGTGGACTCCTTCGAAGATCCCCGGCTATCCGAGTGACACCTCGGCCGAGGGCGCGGCCTCGCCGTTGCACGGCCGGCAGCTCGAGGCCGGCGACCCCCTGCTGGCCTTCGACAACGCCGGCAACCTGTTCGCCGGCGGGATCGCGTTCAACCGGGTCAATCCGCAGAACGGCGACGTGTGGGTAGCCTCGTACGCGAGCACCCCGCACCCCAGCGGCTATCCGAAGGACTACCTGCGCACTGTGGTGGTCGGCCAGGGAACCCCGGCGCTCGCCGGCATCTTCCAGGACAAGCCCGAGCTCGAGGTCGACCGTTCCGGTGGCCCGCACGACGGTAACGTCTACATCTGCTGGTCGCGGTTCGTCGGCGCCGGCCGTACCACGATCTACTTCAGCCGCTCTACCGATTCCGGGGTCAGCTTCTCCCACCCGATCAAGCTCTCCGACGGCAAGGACGTCCAAGGCTGCGACATCGCGATCGAGCACGACGGCGACGTGTACGTAAGCTGGGGAACCCGGGACACGCCATCCTCGATCGACGTGCAGGGTCTGGCGTTCGCCCGGTCCGACGACGGTGGGGCGACGTTCGCCCGCGCCGGTCAGGCGGCCGCGTTCACCCGCTACTTCCCGTCCGACGGCCCGCGTGACTGCGGCGACGGCGCGTTCGTCTGCCCTAGCGGGTTCGTGTTCTTCCGGGTGCCGCTGGAGCCGCGGATCACCGCGGACCCGAGCGGGATGCTGCCTGGTGTCTATGCGACCTACAACGCGGTCGACCCGGCCACCGTGGTGCCGAGCACGAGCTCGTACAGCTCCGCGGGTGCGAACTCCGGGTTCGTCGGCCGCTCGGTGGTCTACGTGATCCGCTCGCTCGACGACGGGCAGACCTGGTCCGACCCGGTCGCCGTCGACCCAGCGGGTGGCACCGGCCACCAGTACTTTTCCGACATCGACGCGCTCGGTGGCAAGCTGGTCGCGATCTGGCAGGACAACCGCACCGACGACGCCTACTCCGTACAGCTGCCGATCGGGAACACTCGTGACGCGCAGGGCCGCCCGATCGCGTCGGGCACCGATGTCGTCGGCACCTATGCCTCGGTGTCCGACGACGGGCTGAGCTTCACCCCGCTCGGCGCCATGTCAAGCGTGACCCACCAGCCCAGTTACGAGATGTTCGGCAACCGCTCCATCCCGTTCCAGGGCGACTACAACTGGATCTCGCTGGCCTTCGACGGCGATTCGCTGTTCGGATACCTCGCCTGGACCGACAACCGGGACGTGCTGCCCGGTGTGGACATCAGGGAGACCGACTACGTCGACGGGTTCGATGTGAATCAGTGCCGATCACCGGGCGCGCTCGAACCGGACCTGTGTCCGAACGCCCATGGGCTCGACCAGAACATCTACGGTCAGTCGCTCACCCTCCCGGTCGGCTAGCCCGACCGTAAGGAGTTCCCTGGAAGTAGCAGTCGCCTCGAGGAATGCTTCGCCGCCGGGCTGTGGTGGCCGATCCCGGTTGCCACAACTCGGCGGCGACCCAGGAAAAACTCAGCGACGCCACCAGGGCAGCCGAGGAGACTAGCCCAGGTCGCCCGCTCCGGTCTGGGCCGACGGCTTGATCCGTTGCGCCCGGATCACGAACGCGGCACCCAGCGTGGTGGTCGTCGAAACGAGCAACAGGCTGGCCGTGGTCGACCCGGTGTGCTGGGCCAGCACGCCGGCGCCGAGAAAGCCGAGCGGGCCGGGCGCCGAGATCGCGATGGTCACCGACGTCATGACCCGCGCCCGGAGTGCGGGCGGGGTGCTGCTGGTGAGCGCGGAGAAGAAGCGCGGGAAGTACAGGCCGGAGCAAACCCCGTTCGCCGCTATTGCGCCGGTGTACGCCCAGACCGGCGCCGGTAGCAGAAGCAGCCAGGTGGATGCGGCGATCCCGGCGATCGCCCAACCGGTGGTGCGGCCACCGGCGGTGCGCGCCCGCGACGAGAGCAGGCCACCGATGACCGATCCGGCGCCGAACGAAGCCAGCAACCATCCGGCGACGGCCGCGCCGCCGTCGTGCAGGGCCAGCACCGGAAGGGTGGCCACCAGGGCCGCCCAGCCGACCTCGACCAGCCCGATCCCGGCCACCTGGCGCCGCAGCGCCCGATGACGAACGAGGTAGCGCAGCCCTTCGACGACGCCGGTGTCCTCCGCGCCGGCATCCGCCGGTGCGCTGGTGGCCGGCACCAGCGCGGCGACCAGGACGAACGCGCAGAGGTAGGACGCAGCGTCGATCATCAGCACGGCCGCCGGCCCGATCAGGGCGACCAGCGCGCCGCCGAACGCCGGACCGATGAAGCTGGCCGACTCGTTCACCGAACCCAGTAGACCGCCCGCTCGGGTCAGGCGTAGCTCGTCATCACCAACGAGGCCGGCGAGCACGAGGCGTTGCGAGGATGTGTAGCCGGGGAAGAATGCGCCGATCGTGAACCCGATCGCCAGCACCAGCGGGAAAGACAGCAGGTCCGTCCAGTACAAGATCGGAACGAGCGCGATCAGTGCCGCCCGGACCAGATCGGAGGCCAGCATCATCCGGTACGGACCAAGCAGCGTCGCGGCCCGGCCGCCCCACAGACCGAGCACCGTCATGCCCACGAACTCCGCGGCGAGCACCGCTCCCATCTGGGCGGCCGAACCGGTCGATACCAGCACGAACCACGGCAGGGCTATCGCCGTCATCTCGGTGCCGGCGGTGGAGACGAGGTCGGCCGTCATCAGGCCGGCCAGCGCCCGGCCCGAGCCGGACGCTCGGGTCATGGTCGCTGAGCGTAGAAGGACGGCATCGGGCGGCCAATTGAATTTGACCGTCGGGCTACAAATGTTGCTATGCGGACCTCAGCAGCACGTCAGTCTCGAGCGGCGGTCGTCGCCGCGCTCCGGGCTGCCGGTTGCGTCTTCGCCGAGGACGAGGCCCGGCTGCTCATCGAGGCGGCTGGCACCATGGATGAGCTGGCCGCCATGGTTGCCCGGCGAGCCGGCGGCCTCCCGCTCGAGCACGTGCTCGGGTGGGCCCAGTTCTGGGGCCTGCGGATCGTGGTCGAGCCCGGAGTCTTCGTGCCGCGCCGCCGTAGCGAGTTCCTGGTCCGCCAGGCCGCAGTGCTGGCCAGGCGCCGGGAAACGGCCGATCGGTCACCGGTCGTGGTTGTCGACCTGTGTTGCGGCTCAGGCGCGGTGGGTGCCGCCCTGGTTGCCGAGCTGGACCGGACGGACCGGGACAGGTCCGGACCCGTCCCGGTCGAGCTGCATGCCGTGGATATCGATCCGGCAGCCGTGCGCTGTGCTCGGCGTAACGTCACACCAGGCGCGCGGGTGTACCAGGGCGACCTCTACGAGCCGTTGCCGGTGGGCCTTCGCGGCCGGGTAGGCCTGCTCGTGGCCAACGCACCGTACGTGCCGACGCAGGCAGTGGCATTGCTGCCGCTGGAGGCGCGCGACTATGAGCCCAAGCTGGCGCTGGACGGTGGCGCCGACGGACTGGACATCGTGCGCCGGGTAGCCGCGGGCGCACCGGAGTGGCTGGCGCCGGGCGGTCACCTACTGGTCGAGACCAGTGAGCGCCAGGCGCCGGAGGCGGTCGAGACGTTTGCCGGCCACGAACTGGCGGCACGGGCCGTCGGCTCCCGGGAGTGGGGTGTCACCGTCGTCTGCGGAACGCGGCACTGACCAGCGGCGATTCGTTGTCCGGCGAACGGGTATCCCTCCTCACCGCCGGAGAACTCCGGCGCGTAGGGAAGGGACCGCCGAGATGAGTACCGTCGTCGACAAAGTCAAGACGAGCGGCAACGTCGTGCGGGGCAGAGCCGTCGCGCTCCGAGGACTGGCGAAGGAGCTGACCGGCAAGCTCACCGGGAACCGCCGGCTTCAGGTCGCGGGTATGGCAGACCAGGGCAAGGGACGGTTCAGCCGGGCGATCGTGCGGGTCAAGCCGGCCATCGACAAGGTCACCGGCAGGGTCACCGGTCTGGTCCGGCGTAACAGCTAGTAACCGCCATCGCGTCCCCCGGGGTCCCTGCCGGGGGACGCACATAACCGCATCATGCGGTCTCCGCTAACGGGTTGCGGATCTGGCTCGACTTAGCCGGCGCCGGCTCGCTGGTGAGCTCACGCAGCAAGGTCAGCTCATCGAGCAGCAGCCGAGGGAGCAGGAAGTGCTCGCGCACGCGCTCGCGGCCGACCGCGCCGAGCCGCGCGCCCTCGTATGGGTTCTCGAGAAGACCGATGATGGCGGCGGCGCACCCCTCCACGTCATCAGGCTCGACCAGATGGCCGCCGATGCCTTCGGGCATCTGTAGCGGGATGCCACCGGTCCGCGCGGCCACCACCGGTGTCTGCTTCCACATTGCCTCGGATACGACCAGCCCGAACCCTTCGCGCAGCGACTTCTGGACGACTACGCCTGACAGCCGCTGGAACGCGTTGACCTCTACGTTCCCGATCCCGTCCAGGTTGCTGAACACGTAGACGAGCTCGTCCCGGCCGACCTTCGTCTGCACCTGGTCGTAGATGTGCCAGCCCTCCGGATCGTCCAATGCCATTGATCCGACCAAAGCCAGTTGCAAAGTGGGGAACCGCTCGCGGACCACATGGTACGTCTCGATCACGCCGAGCGGATCCTTCCACGGATCGAACCGCGCCACCTGAGTGATCAGCGGCCGGTCCAGCCGGACCCCGATCCAGTCCAGAACTTGGCGCGCGAGCTCGGTCGGCAACTCCCCGTTCTTCGGGCTCATCGGGTCGATCGCCGGCGGGATCGAGACCGACTTCGGCACCGGCAAGTCGGGCGGGATGAACTCATCGAGGGTGAACACCGCTGCGTCGTATCCGTGGAGGTAGTCCCGGACGAACTCGAGCACGGCCGGGTCGGGGTCCATCGTGTCGATGTGGCAGCGCCAGATCCAGCGGGTGTCCCGGGTCTGGAAGTGCCGGCGGACGCCGGCTGGTTGCGGATCGTGCACGACGATGACGTCGTACTCGCCGTCCATTAGATCCGCGTTCTTCCGGGAGGTGGCCTCGTATACGTTGCGAGCATCGGATGACAGCTCGACTGGGCTACCCTGCAGGCCGTTGTGGATCGACTTGGTGATCTCGAAGAACTCGTCGTCAGCCTTGATGATCTTCCAGTCAACGTGGAGCCCGAGGTCGTTGAGAAGGGGAACGATCGAGCGCAACAGCTCCGCTACACCGCCGCCGTAAGGGGTTGCGTTCAGGTAGAGCAGCCGGAGATCACTAAGCGAGCCGGCGACCTCATTCAGCTTCTCGAGCAGCGAATCCGGCGCCACTCCCTGGTAGGCGCTCAACCGTCGGTTACCGACATTGACCGAATCCAGCACGTCATTCCTCACATTGCTCCGGCGACAGGCGTAACCCGCTGCTTACCCAGCGACGCCGGTGCGACACTTGCCCGGATGCTGCGCAACCTGCTGGTCGTGGTGCACGCCGGATCCGGAATCGTCGGCCTGCTAGCCGGGCTGTGGGCGATGGCGCCGCCACGTCCGGACGACGGTCGCGGGTGGGTGCGCCGGCTCTACCTGGCCGGCATCGCGACGCTGTTCGTCACGCTGGTCGCGCTGATCGTGGTGGACTGGAACGATCTCGATAACGGCGGGCGGATCGCATTCGTCGCGCTTGCCGGGCTGGCGATATTCATGCTGTGGCGGCTTACCCGGGCCGATCGGGAAGGCCGCACCCGGTCATCGGGGTGGCAGCAGCGATACGTGGGCCACGTCTACTTCACCTATGTCTCGCTGTGGATCGGTTTCGTGATCCTCCCCGCACTGAACTCGCCGATCCCGTTCGTCGCCGCGCCGCTGGCGGTCGCTACCGCGCTGGTCATCGGCGGCATCCTGATCGGCCGGTACAAGCGGCAACTAGCCGTTACCGACGGCGACTGATTGCCGTTGCAGACACCTCGAAGGAGGAATCGTGGTACAGGAGTCGGTGGCTCGACAGCTGGCGGGGAAGGTGGCGCTGGTCGCCGGAGCGACCCGTGGTGCGGGCCGGGCGATCGCGATCGAGCTAGCGCGAGCCGGCGCCTACGTGTACGCCACCGGTCGGAGCAGCCGAGTCGCCGGACGGTCCGAGCTCGATCGTCCGGAGACCATCGAGGACACCGGGGATCTGATCCGGGCAGCCGGCCAGGGGCTGGGGCTTCGGGTGGACCACCTCGACCAGAGCCAGGTCGCCGCACTGGTGGCCCGGATCGAGGCGGAGCAAGGTCGGCTCGACATCCTTGTCAACGACATCTTTGGAGGTGACAAATACGCGCAATGGGACAAGAAGCTGTGGGAGCACGACATCGACGGCGGCTTCCGGATGCTGCGGATGGGCATCGATACCCACCTGATCACCGCAGCCAAGGCGCTACCGCTGATCTTGCGCGCTGAGTCGGGCCTGGTCGTGGAGGTGACCGACGGAACCTCGGAGTACAACAAGAACTTCCGCCGCGATGTTGGTTTCTACTACGACCTGGTCAAGGCGACGGTGGAACGGATCACCATAGGCCTGACCGCCGAGCTGGTCGGCACGGCCACGACCGCAGTCACGGTCACGCCGGGCTGGCTGCGGTCGGAGCGGATGCTCGAGCACTTCGGGGTCACCGAGCAGAACTGGCGCGACGCGCTGGCGACGACGCCGCACTTCTGCATTTCCGAGACGCCGTCGTACGTCGGCCGGGGGATCGCCGCGCTTGCCGCGGACCCGGACCTGGCTCGGCACGCCGGCAAGGTACTGTCCAGCGCGCAACTCGCGCGCATCTACGGCGTCACCGACGTCGATGGCAGCCAACCAGACTGCTGGCAATACCTGGTCGAGATCCAGGACCCGGGGCTGCCGGCCACCGAGCTCGGCTACCGCTGATCTTGGCGACCCCGGTTCTCGGTGCTCGACCGCAGCCGGCGCATGCCGGCGATCCAGCGATCCGGATCGCCGGCCCGGCGGCGGGCGAACTCGGCTACCTCGGGGTGCGGCAAGATCATGAATCGGTCTGTGGCCAGCGCGGCCAGCACCGCGTCGGCGACCTGCTCCGGCTCGATGATCCCGGCCGTCAGGGTGGGCGATCCCGCCGGAACGGCCGCGATCATCGGGGTGTTCACCGCCTGCGGGCACAGGCAGGAGAAGCCAATCCCGGCGCCGCCGTACCGGATGGCCAGCCACTCGGCCAGCGCCACCGAGCCGTGCTTGGTGACCGCGTACGGCGCGAGATTCGTCTCGGTCAGTAGCCCAGCGGCGGACGCGGTCACCATGAGGTGTCCGCGTCCGCGGGCAAGCATTCGCGGCAGGACGGTACGGGCGGCGTAGACGTGGGCGAGCACGTGCACCCGCCACGCTGCGTCCCAGTCCTCGTCCGCACCGAGATCGCGGCCGGTGGCGATCCCGGCGTTGGAGCACCACAGGTCGATCGGGCCGACCTGCGCCTCGACCAGATCCACGGCGGCTGCCACCGCCTGCTGATCGGTCACGTCCAGCTGGATGCCGCGATGATAAGCACCGGATAGGCTCCCGGCCGCCGCGCCGGCCCGGTCACCGTCCAGGTCGGCGACCACGACCGCTCGGGCACCTGCGGCCGCCAACCGCGATGCCAGTGCCCGCCCGATGCCGCTACCGCCGCCGGTGATGACGGCGACCGTCCCGGCGATCTCCATCGGATCCGTCCTCTCGGTTATGGGTGACGGCAGCGGCACCCTAGCGCCCGGCCGCACCCGGTCGGCGTCTGCCCGGCTCCTGACCGGCATGATGGCGCCATGCGGATTCTCATCATCGGCGGGACCCGGTTCGTGGGACGGCACATCGCCCAGGCGGCGGCCGACGCCGGGCATGATCTGACCCTGTTCCATCGCGGCAAGACCGGTGCCGGGTTGTTTTCGGACGCGACGCACGTGATCGGTGACCGCAATGGTGATCTCGCCGGGCTGCGCTCGGCGGACTGGGACGCGACCGTCGACGTCAGCGCGTACAGGCCGCGGCAGGTGCGCAACCTCGCCCAGGCGCTGGACGGCCGAGGCGGCCGGCATCAGTACATCTCGACCGTGTCGGTCTATCAGCCGCCGCTGCCGCCGAACTTCACCGAGGACGCGCCGCTGGTCGAGCTGCTGGATCCGGACACCGAGCAGGTGACCGACCAGACATACGGCGGGCTGAAGGTGCTCTGCGAGCGGGCCGCGATGGACGCGTACGGCTCGGATACCACGGTGATCAGGCCCACCTATGTGATAGGTCCGCACGACTACACCGGGCGCTTCACCTGGTGGGTGAACCGGCTGGCCCGCGGCGGCGAGGTGCTCGCGCCCGGCGATCCGGCCGACCCGATCCAGGTGATCGACGCGCGCGACCTGGGGACCTGGGCGGTGGACCTGCTGGAGCGCAAGGTGAGCGGCACCTTCCACGCGGTGAGCCCGCCGCCGCCGTTTGGGTTCGGCGACCTGCTGGAGACGGTAGCGGCCGAGGTTGCCCCGGCCGGGACGAGGCTGACCTGGGTGGATAGTGACTTCCTGGATACCGCCGGCGAGACCGACAGCACATTGCCGATGTGGCCGCGCGGCGACGAGTTCACCGACGCCAACGCGGCGAGCCCGGCCGCGGCGTACGCCAGCGGCCTGTCCCCGCGACCGTTGCGCCAGTCGGTTCGGGAACTGCATGAGTTCGAGCAGCAGTCGCCGACTCGTATCCCGGACGGTGTCGGGCTGTCTCCGGAGCGCGAGACGGAGCTCCTCACCCAGTGGCGGAGCCGCTGACACTTCCGCGACCATTACCGGGTCGGAATCTGAGCAGGTGGGTTCAGGGGCGGGCCCGGAGTTTCCGCCCGGGGGGTTAGAAACCCCGGACCCGCGTCTTGGGAAGCCCCTCCCGCGCTGCTCGTGCCGACCGCCTTCGCGCCCGCCGGGATAGCGGCGGGTATGTCGCGCCGGTAAGCCACGATGACGGATTCCATACCGGGCAGCGGCCTGGGCGAGTCAGGCGCCGCGGCAGCGGCCAGCAGTTGCACCAGTCGCGGATATCCGGGCGCGCCGGCAGCCGAGAGCAGCCGATCGGCCGTAGCCGCGTCGATTCGGCTGTTGCGCGGAGCGGGGCGATGGGCCATGGCACTTAGATAACCGATCCCATCCGCCCGCTCGTTACGTCCACGATCG
>DATAFN010000260.1:0-3630 GCA_036257435.1 Actinomycetes bacterium | reverse complement strand
ATCGCCGGCCCTGACCTGAGCGGCAAGATCGGGATCGGCGTCTTTGAGGTGCACATGCGCGATGCGGTCGGCCGCAGTCGCCGCCAGCTCCGCCGGATCGCCGCCCCCGACCAGGTAGTGCCCGGTGTCCAGACACAGCGCGATCCCGGATTCGGAGAGCACGCGCTCCACCTGCTCCGGCCGTTCCACCGCCGTTCCGACGTGCGGGTGCAGTGTGGCGCGCAACCCATGGTCGGCCGCGATCGCCGCGGCTCGGTCCAGGTTGGCCAGCATGGCCCGCCAACCGGCCGAGCCGACCTCGACCTTCTCGTCGTAGCCGACCTGGCCAAGGTCCGCAGCAAGCACCAACACACCGATACCCGCCGCAGCGAAGTCGGCCGCGATCCGGGCCAGCGACCGCTCCGGATCGGCGTCCGGATTGTGCAGAACGACCGGGACGAACCCGCCGATCACCCGCAACCCATACCGATCGAGAAGTGCGGCTCGCTCGTCGGCACCGGCCGGCAGGAATCCGGGCGGGCCCAGCTCGGTCGTGGCCAGGCCGAGCGCTCGCATTTCGGCCAGCACCCGATGGACGGGCATCTGATGGCCCCAGCCCGGGACCTCGCTGACTCCCCACGAGATCGGCGCGGCGACGGTCCGGTCGCGCAACGTGGCCGGGCTGCCGACGACCGGCCCGGCGTCCAGATCCGGCCCGCCGCTCACTCGAGCTCCGCTACCCGAACTGGCCGGTGCTCTGCTCGCGAGCGCTCGGCGGCCTCGCTGACCTGCAGGGCGGCCAGCGCATCGGCGCCCGAGCAGGGGCACTCGATCCGACCGTGGGAGTAGTCGAGGAACGCGGCGAGCTCGGCGTGGTAGGCAGCCTCGAACCGGTCGAGGAACCCGGTGTAGGCCGGCCCGGCCGGCCAGCCGATATCGCGCTCGGCCGAGCGAACCGGACTGCGCTCGTCCAGCCCGACCACGAGCGAACCGTCGGTGCCGGACAGTTCGAGCCGCACGTCGTAGCCGGCGCCGTTGTACCGGGTGCCGGTCACCACGGCCAGCGAGCCGTCGTCGAGACCGAGCATTGCCGCAGTGGTGTCGACATCACCAGCCGCAGCGAAGAACTCGGCGCCGATGTTCGACCCGATCGCGTAGACCGTGTCGATCTCGCGTCCGGTGACGAACCTGATCGCGTCGAAGTCGTGGATGTGCAGGTCGCGAAACTGACCGCCGGCATGCGCGATGTAGTCCGGTCGCGGTGGTGCCGGGTCCGAAGTGACCGCGCGCAGCGTGTGCACCCGGCCGAGGCTGCCGTCGGCGAGCACGTCGCGGGCGGTGCGATGCCCGGGGTCGAACCGGCGCTGGAACCCCACCTGGAACGGCATTCCGGCGGCCGCCACGTGCGCCAGCACCGATCTGGTAGCGGCCAGGTCCAGCGCGATTGGCTTCTCGCAGAAGATCGGCAGCCCGGCATCGGCGACCTGGTGCACCAGCTCGGCGTGAGCGGTGGTGGCTGCGGCAATGACCACCGCGTCCACCCCGGCCTCGATCGCCGCCGCTAGGTCTGGTGTGTAGGTCGCACTGAGCTTGTCCGCCAGCTCACCAGCTCTGGCCTGGTCGGCATCGGTGATCAGTAGCGCGTCGACGTCGGCATGCCTAGCCAGCACCTCCGCATGGAAGGCGCCGATCCGTCCGGCCCCAACGAGCGCGATCCGCATGGGGTCCTCCGCAGCACCGATGCCTGGCAGGTTTCTAGTCCCGGAGGTTGGGTCTGTCAATACTTTGTATTGACATATTGACGTAAAGCCAAAAGGTGAGTACGACGGGGGACGACGGTAGGGATCTGACAGTCGGCCCGGGCTGGTGCACGGGCCAGAGATGTCGAGCGGATCGAGGGCGCATGCCTGAGTCACTGCTGCGCATTCCACTGGACCGGACCAGCCCGGTGCCGCTCTACTTCCAGGTCGCCCAACAGCTCGAGCACGCGATTGAAGCCGGCGAGCTGTCGCCAGGGACCCGGCTGGACAACGAGATCCAGCTCGCCGACAACTACGGGCTGTCCAGGCCAACTATGCGCCGGGCCATCCAGTATCTGGTCGAGCGCGGGCTACTGGTCCGCCGCCGCGGCGTCGGCACCCAGGTCGTGCACGCCAAGGTCAAGCGTCAGCTCGAGCTGTCCAGCCTGTATGACGACCTGGCTGCAGCGAACCAGCGGCCGACGACCCAGGTACTGGTCAACGCCGTGGTTCCGGCCGACGGGACGGTCGCCCCGGCGCTCGGGCTCCCGACCGGTACCGCGGTCGTGTTACTCGAGCGGCTGCGTCTGGCCGGCGGCGAGCCGCTGGCCAGGATGCGCAACTACCTGCCGACCGAGCTGGTCGAACTGCCTACCGCAGCACTCGAGGAACGTGGGCTCTACCAGCTGCTGCGGGGCGCGGGGATCCACCTGCGGGTAGCGACCCAGGTGGTCGGGGCACGCGCAGCCACCGCGGCGGAGGCGCGCCTGCTCGGCGAGTCTCGGGGGGCGCCGCTGCTCACCATGAGCCGCACCACCTACGACGACTCAGGCCGGATAGTCGAGTTCGGCACCCACATCTACCGGGCCTCGCGGTACTCATTCGAGCACACGCTCGTCGGTCACTGACTTGCGCCGCAGATCCAGGTGCCGGCGATCGCGTCAGATCAGCGGCTTGACCATCATGAGCTCGCAGCGGGCACCGTCCGGCATGGGCCGGGGCGGTTCGTCGGCGTCCTGGAATCCGTTGCGGTGGTAGAGCGCGGTCGCCCCCGGGTTGCCCGCGGCCACCGCCAGCACTACCCGGTGCACTCCCCGGTCGCGCGCCCGGTCAACCACGGCGGTCACGAGCCGGTCGCCGACCTGCCGGCCGCGCGCGGCCGGGCGGACCCACATCGAGATCAGCTCCACCGCATCGGGATCGTCTTCGGCCGGGATCCCGCTTGCCATCCCGACCGACCTCCCGTCCAGCTCAGCCACCAGGTTGTAGGAGTCCGGGATGCTCAGCCGCTCTCGCCAGCGGTCCTCCGGTGCGTCCTGCCAGTCAGCCAGCCGCGAGCCGAACGCGTACGGGGCCTCGGCCAGCGCGGCCAGCCGCAGCTCCCGCCAAATGGGCCAGTCCTCGGCTGTCAGCTCGCGGATCTCGATCACATCGAGACCCTGCCGGTCCGGTCGTCCACGTCGCAAGGCGGTTTCCGGCCCAGCCGGCACAAGATCCTGCCGGGTTAGCGCCGAGCAAACGCTGGGGTTCCCAATGATCGATCGATGGACAACGCGGGCCGTTCATCGAGGTCACGGCTCGGTGGCGTAGGCGGCCGATTGCTGGGATAGCCAGCCGGAAGCTAGCCGGTGCGAGCCAGGTCGGCGGCACCGACCAGACCGGCATCCGCGCCCAGCTCGGCTTGCTTGATCTCGGCTTCCGGCCGGTAGCCCCGGCCGGTGAGCGCTCGGTGGTACGCCTCCCTGGTCGGCCGCAACAGCAGCTCACCGGCGTCGGACACGCCGCCACCGAGGATGAAACAACCGGGGTCGAGCGCAGCCGCCAGGTTGGCCAGCCCTACCCCGACCCAGTGGCCGAGATCCTCGAACAGCTCCATTGCCGCCGTGTCGCCCTCCTTGGCCGCTTGAGTGAT
>DATAFN010000039.1:0-6381 GCA_036257435.1 Actinomycetes bacterium | reverse complement strand
CGAACGCCTCGCCGCCGGCGGTGGTGACCCGGGCCACTACCGCATCGATCTCGGTGTCGTCCGCGTCGGTACTCATGACCACGACCATGGCCGTTGCCGTCCTCTCGATCCGGTCCGGGCAAAGCAAAGACCCCGGGGAAGTCGACCCGGGGTCCGTGAGACGAGCGGTGACTAGCGCGCGCTGGTCGTGCCGCCCGCCCGGAACCTGCCGGGCCGGCTGCGATAAAAGAACCAGCGCACCTGCTGCACAGCGGCAGTCTAGCGGGCCCAAGCCCGACTGCGCTGGTAACCGCTGCGCGGACGTCTGCCAGGATGGCGCGATGGAGCAGCCGGATCCGGACGAACTCGCGGCGTCCGACACCGGACTGCCACCGGGGCAGCACGAGGCGAAGGACTGGCCCGTCCTGCACTACGGTCCGGTGCCGAGATTCCGCCCGGACAGCTGGGACCTGCGGGTGTTCGGTGCGACCGAGGGGGACGTCGAGCACCGCTGGACCTGGGACGAGTTCTGCCGGCTACCCCGCATCAGCGTCACGGCCGACCTGCACTGCGTGACCAAGTTCAGCCTCACCGGCGGTCGCTGGCAGGGGGTGGCCACCAGCGAGATCATCGAGCGGGTGCCACCGGCACCGGACACCACCCACGTGATGGTGTGGGCGGAGTACGGGTACAGCGCCAACCTCCGGCTGGCCGACTTCCTGGCCGCGGACGCGATCCTGGCCATCCAGTGCAACGAGCAGCCGCTGAGCGCCGAGCACGGATTCCCGCTCCGGCTGGTCGTGCCGCACTTATACGCCTGGAAGAGCCCCAAGTGGGTGCGCGGCATCGAGTACCTGCCGGACAACCGGCGCGGTTTCTGGGAGGAGCGCGGTTACCACAACGTGGGCGAGGTCTGGACCGAGCAGCGCTATGCGTGGCAGGAGGAGCCGGGGGACGGTACGACGCGAGTCCGCCCGCAGCTCCCTCGGCAGACCCGCTAAGGCCGGCTGGTCACTTCTTCAGGTCGGCGTAGTGGGCCTCGACCCGGCCGCCCTGCCCGCTGGCTAGCGCGTCATAGTCCGGGATCGCGTAGGTACGGACCATGTCACCGAGGAAGTCGGAGAAGGCCAGCCGCGTCCCATCAGCGGACACATCCAGACCGGTGGTCTGGTCGCCGCCCACGATCGCGTCGAGCAGGTTGCCGGAGTGGGTGTCCACCAGCACGACGGAGCCCCACTCCGGGCCAGGCAGGTAGTAGTTCGAGCCGTTGCGGCCCCGGCAGGACACGAACAGCACCCGGCCGTCCGGGGACAGGTCGATCGTGTTCGGATTCCGGTCGACATCGGCCAGCCGGTGCACCTTGTCGGTGGTGGTGTCCACCGCGTAGACCACCGCCTCGGCCATGTCGTCGGCGTACACCGTCTTGCCGGTCGAGTCGCCGACCAGGTGCCGCATCGCGCCGCCGGTGCGCAGCAGAATCTTCTGCCGGTACGTGTCCAGGTCGATGACCGCGATCTCGCCGTGGCCGTATCCGGCGACGTAGAGCCGCTTGCCGTCCGGGGTCGGGTAGAGCCCGCGCGGGGTGTCCACGGTCGGGATCAGGCGGCGCACCGTCCCCGACCTCAGGTCGATCTCGGAGATGTCGTCGCTGACCCAGTTGGCCAGATACAGCGTGCGCTCGTCCGGCGACAACGCAAGGACTTTGCTCCACGACCCCTTGCCGTCGATCTGGCGGCGTATCCGATAGCTGCGGGTGTCGATCTCGTAGACGGACGCGGTCTCCATCTGGCTGGCGTACGCTCGTCGGCCATCCGCGGTGAAGATGACTTCGACCGCGCCATGGGTACCGAGCTTGATCTGGTCGAGCTGCGATCCGGTCGCCGCGTCGAAGACCTGGATGCCGTGGCCGCCGAGCAGCGTTACCCACAGCTGCGAGCCGTCCGGGGTGTACGCGACCTGTTTGGGTGACGGTCCGGTTCCCCACCGGCGCTCGCTGGTCAGCAGCAAGCCCGCCGGATCGAGCCAGACGGTCAGGTGGCGGTTCTTGACGAGATCGACCTCGCGGCGCACCGGGTTGAACCCCGTCCGGGTCAACTCCACCGTGACCGGGCCCTCGTACAGTGACCGCTTGACGGGAGTCCGGCCATCCCATGCTGTGCCCGATACGTCGGTCAGCTGGATCCGCGCACCGGCCGGCACGGACCTGACCTGGAGCGAGTGCTTAGCGGTCGGCAGCCGGCCGCCGGCGGGCACGCTGGTGTCACTGCCGAGTGCGGCCACCCGGTTCGGCCGGGGGAGCGTCGCGCAGGAGCCGGTGGCGGCGGTCAGGGCTACGCCGGCCGCCACGATGGCGAGCACGCGGCGCGCCTTCATGGCACGGGAGCGTAAGCCCGCGCGGCGCTGCGCCTCTAGCGTTTAGGCCGTTGTTGCGTCGGGCCTTCTCCGGCCCCGCTATCCAGGGCCGTCTTCGGGCCGCTGCCGGCGGCCCTCGCCGGGGCCCGACGCCGACGGCTGTCCCGGGCGCTACACCTCCAGTCGCCCGATGCCGGCGTCTGCGGCCCGCCGCGGGCCGAGCTCGACCAGATACATCGCGGTGAGCACGAGACCGCCGCCGACCAGCAGTCGGACCGTCAGGTCGTCGCCGCCGATCAGCACCCCGAACAGGCCGGCGAACACCGGTTCCATCGTCATGATCACGGCAACCCTGGTGGGGGCCAGGATCGACTGCACCCAGGTCTGGATTACGAACGCCGCCGCCGTGGCGAGTACTGCGGTCAACAGCACCGCGCCCCAGACTCCGGCGTCCGGCGGCATCGTCAGCCCATCGGGTGCACCGGCGACAAGGCAGAGCGCGCCCACGGTGAGCAGCTGGGCGACCGCGAGCGGGTAGGCCTCGTGCAGCGCCGACCACTGCCCGAGGGCGACGATATGGATCGCGAAACAGATCGCGCAAGCGAGCGTGAGCGCCTCGCCCTGCCCGATCGCGAACCCGTGCAGCGAGATGACGGCCAGCCCGGCCATCGCCACCGCGACCCCGGCCCACGCGGTGGCGTCGATGTGCTGGTGCAGGACGAGCCCCGCGATGACCGGAGTGAACACCACGAACATGCCGGTGATGAACCCGGACACGCTGGCCGAGGTGTGCTGCAGGCCGTAGGTCTGGGCGATATAGCCGATTCCGAGCGCGAGCCCGAGGAAGAAACCGTGCCGGGCGCCGAGGCGGCCGAGCCCGACCAGTGCGCGCGGCCGCAACGCGAGCATGACCGCGGCCGCCAGCAGGAACCGGATCGCGAGGAAATCCAGCACCGGCATGCGCTCGACCGCGTCCTTGACTACGACGAACGTGAGTCCCCAGACCGCGGTCACCAGGACCAGCGCCACCACGGCGACACCGGCGCCGGCCGTGCGCTGCTCGGTCACCGGCTACCTCAATCCCTCCAGCACGCCGATGTCATGAGCGTGGCCTTCCTTCCGGCCGGGCGTTTCGATGATCACGCTGAGGTTCTGGACGGCCGGGTGCGCGAGCAGCTCGCGGAACGGATCGAGCCCGATCCGGCCGGCGCCGATGTTCTCGTGCCGGTCCCGGTGCGAGCCGCACGGATCCTTGGCGTCGTTCGCGTGCACCAGCCGTAGCCGGTCCAGCCCGATCGTGCGGTCGAGATCGGCCAGCAGCGCGGAAACCCCGCCGGGAACGGACAGGTCGTGCCCGGCGGCGAAGACGTGACAGGTGTCCAGGCACACGCCGACCCGCGGGTGCCAGCCGAGCGCGTCGAGGTACGGCTCCAGCTCGGCAACCTGGCCGCACAGCGAGCCGCCTTGACCTGCGGTCGGTTCGAGCAACACGTCCGGTGCATCCACCGGCAGCGTGTCGAGCATGGGCAGCAGCGACGCGGCTACTTGCCGTAAGGCGGTTGGGCGCTGGCCCGGATCGACCGCCGATCCGGTGTGCACCACGATGCCGCGCGCGCCGATTCGGGCCCCGGTGGCGAGCGAGTGCGCAAGCGCGGTGACCGATCGGCTGGCCGTCTCGGCGGTCGGCGAGCCCAAGTTGATCAGGTATGGCGAGTGCACGTAGACCGGGCGTCCCTGGTCGACCGCCGCGGCCCGGAAGGCATCCGCGGCCGCATTGTTCGGCGCCGGCAACGCCCAGGCCCGCGGGTTCGTCACGAACAGCTGGACGGCCTCGGCTCCGACGTCGTCGGCGTAGCCAAGCGCACCGGCGACCAGCCCGCGGCTGACCGGGACGTGGCAGCCGATCAGAGCGCCCAGATCGTGACCTCGGAACCTTCCGGCACCTGGGTACCCGCCCCGGGGCTCTGGTTGATCACCTGGGCGTTCTTGCCTCCGAAGTTGGCCACGACTGCCACCAGGCCGACCTCGCGGAGCGCCTGCCGGGCCTGGACGACCCGCATGTTGCGTAGATCGGGCACGGTAACCAGCTGCGGCGCCTTGCCCACCTTGATGATGACTATCGAGCCACGAGGGGCCTGACCACTGCTCGGATCTTGGGCGAACACCCGTCCGAACAGGTCCTGGCGATCGGTGGCCTCCTGGATCACCTGTGGAGTCAGCCCGGCCGCTTCTAGCGCGGCAACCGCCTCGGCCTCGGTCTGGCCGAGTACGTTCGGGATGTCCACCTGGTCCGAGCCCTTGCTGATCACCAGGTCGACCGTGCCGTTGTGGGCCAGCGGGCTGCCGGCCACCGGGGTAGTCGCGATGACCTGCCCCTTGGGGACCTTGGTGTTGAACTCCTGGCTGACCTCGCCGACCGCGAGATGTGCCCGCTTCAGCTCGGCTTCGGCCTGCGACCGGGTCAGCCCGACCAGCTGCGGCACCCGGAACAGTTGCGGCCCCTTGGACAGGTAGAGCACGAACTCGGAGCCCTTGCGGACCCGTTGCCCGGCGGCCGGCGTGGACTTGGCGATCCGATCCGGCGGCACGGTGTCGCTGAACACGCGCTCAGGCGCGTACTGGATCTTCAGGCCGGCATTGGCGGCCATCCTGGTGGCCTCGGCCTGGCTCTTGCCCACCACGTTGGGCACGGTCACGTAGCCGCCCGACCCCAGCCACCACGCGCCCACGCTCACGATCAGCGCGATCGCCAGCACGATCCCGATTGCGATGAGGCCCTTGCGCCGTTCGGGTGGGCCGTCGCCCCCGTACTGCGGCGGAGCGTCCGGATTGGGTGGCTCGCTGGGAACGCTCGGTACCCCACCGAACGGGCGGGGCACTACCGCGGTCTCCTGGCTGGTCTCGCCGAGCATTCCGCCGGTGAGCCCCAGCTCGATATCGGTGGCCGCCAACCCGGCCACGACCTGGGTCGGTGCCGCCGCGACGATCGGCTGGACGCCGGCGCCGGCCACCAGCCGGCCGGCCGGCCAGGACCCGCTGAGCATGTCGGCGGCCAGCGGGTCGTCGACGGCTTCGCCGGCAGCCGGGTCGGCCAGCCGAGTGGGCGGATCGGCCAGCTCGGTGGGCGGTGGACCGGCGTCGAGCTCGGCGTCGGTCAGCTGGTCGTGCACGGCCGCTACCTCGGTCAGCAGCTGACCGGCATCCCGCTGGCGGAGCGCGGGATCGCGGGCGGTGGCCCTCGCCACCAGCGCATCCAACAGCGGCGAAAGTCCGGGCACCAGCGTGCTCGGGGGCGGCACATCTGCGTACACATGTTGGTAGGCGACCTGGATGGGCACGTCGCCGTCGAACGGCTTGGAACCGGTCAGCAGCTCGAAGAGCACGATCCCGGCCGAGTAGACATCGGATCTGGCGTCGGCAATACCGCGCTCGACCTGCTCCGGCGACAGGTACGCGACGGTGCCCATGAGCAGCTCGGGGGCGGTCGAGCTCTGCGCGGAAGCCACCCGGGCCAGGCCGAAGTCCGCGACCTTGACTCGGCCGTCATCAGCGAGCAGCACGTTCTCCGGCTTGACGTCGCGGTGCACGAGACCCGCCTCGTGCGCTGCGGCTAGCGCGGCCAGCATCGGACCCAGCACCGAGAACGCCTGCCGAGGGGTCAGCGGGCCGTGCTCGACCAGCACATCGCGCAGGGTGCGGCCCTCGACGTACTCCATCGCCAGGAACACCGTGCTGCCGTCCATGCCCTGGTCGAAGACCGCGACCACGTTCGGATGCGATAGCCGGGCCGCCGACCTGGCCTCGCGGATGAACCGGTCGACGAAGTCGGCATCCTCGGTGAACGCCGGGTGCATGACCTTCAGCGCCACGGTCCGGTCCAGTCGGGTGTCCAGCGCCTGGTAGACGGTCGCCATCCCGCCACGGGCGATCTTGGTCTCGACCAGATAGCGCTGGTCGAGGACCCGCCCCACTAGTGGATCGGAGATGGCCGTGTCCATAGCGGACCCAGTGTAGGACGCATCGGCGCGGAAACCGGCTAGCTCCGGGGCA
>DATAFN010000019.1:0-5707 GCA_036257435.1 Actinomycetes bacterium | reverse complement strand
GACCACGGCCTCCGGGCCGAGCTCCTCGATCACCTCGTCGACCGGGGTGGCCCGGTGCCGTTGGGTACGGCCGGCCGGAACCTTCGGCTGTTCCGGTTCGAAGCCGATCGCGGCCAGATCCGCGGCCAGGACCACCTCGGTCCCGGCCAGCCCGACCGAGCAGAACACGGTGATTTGGTCGCGGGTACGCCGCCCAGGTGCGGTTCCGGCCACGATCGCGCTCAGCTCGACCATGCGGTCGGTTGGCAGTGCGTACGGCTCGGGATAGGCGCGGATCTGGCTCAGCGAGTCGGTCACCAGAACATCGGCCTGGTCGGCCAGGTCGAGCGGCATCTCGTGCGCGGTGACTGTCTTCGGCCCGAGCGTGGTGACGTGCGTGCCGGGGGAGATCCAGCTCATGTCGATGACCGGGGTCGAGCTGTTCGTTGCGATGACGACCACGTCACGCCCGCGGACCGCGCGCTCGGCGGACTCCACCGCTACGGCGTCGACCAGCAGATCGTCCCGGCAGCGCGCGGCGAACGCCTCCCGGGCGCTGAACCGGCGGCCGTAGACGGTCACCCGCCGCCAGTGCCGCACCGCGGTCGCCGCCCAGACCTGCGCCCAGGCCTGATCGCCGGTGCCGACGATGCCCAGCGTGCTCGCGTCCGACCTGGCCAGCGCGTCGATCGCCACCGCGCCGATCGCGCCGGTGCGCCGTCGGCCCAGCTCGTCTCCGACGGCGAGTGCCACTAACCGGCCGGTCTCGCTGTTCCAGACCGCGACGGCCTGCTCCGACCCGGCGTAGTCGTAGATGCGGACCCCGTGGACTCGACGGCTCAGCGCACCTGCGGTGTAGACCATCGGGCCGGCCTCGAGCTGGGTGTAGGCACGCGGCGGGGCGGCTAACCGGCCGTCCGCATGTGCCGCGATCGCCTGTCGCATGACCCGGACGGCGCGGCTCGCCGTGCAGGATCGGGCAACATCGGCGTCGGTGAGGATCTGAACCACGACCGCTCCATCCATCCCAGACATACCAGGCGGCAGTGCGCCGAAGTGACGTTAGCGGACTGCGGCCACGATTGTGCCAGCGACCTCACCAAATCCGAGGGGTATCCCGTTTTCCGCTTGAGCCTTGGCCCGAATCGTTACGGTATCCCCGTCCTCGAGGAACGTCCGGGTACGGCCGTCACCGAGCGTTACCGGCTGAGTACCGTTCCAACTCAGCTCGAGGAACGAGCCGCGCTGCGCCGGTTCCGGCCCACTGACGGTGCCGGATGCGTAGAGATCCCCGGTGCGGATCGAGGCGCCGTTGATCGTCAGGTGCGCTAGTTGCTGCCCCGGCGTCCAGTACATGGACCGAAAGGGTGGCCGCGAAACCACGGTGCCGTTCCACTCGATCTCCAGCGTCAGATCGAGGCCGGTCGCGGTGTCCTCACGTAGGTACGGCTGCCGCGGCAGTTCCGGCGGCGGGGGCGCGACCCGGGCCGCGCGCAGCGCGTCCAGCGGTACCACCCACGGCGAGATCGAGGTCGCGAACGACTTGCCGAGGAACGGCCCGAGCGGCTGGTACTCCCAGGCCTGAATGTCCCGCGCACTCCAGTCGTTGAGCAGTACGACTCCGAAGACGTGCTCGTCGAACGCGGCCGCCGGGACCGGCGCACCGAGCGTGGAGCCGGCGCCGACCACGAAGCCGATCTCGGCCTCGATGTCCAACCGGGTAGACGGTCCGAAGACCGGCTCGGTCGCGCCGGGAGGCCGGCGCTGCCCGGACGGGCGCACGATCGGGGTGCCGGACACGACGACCGTGCCGGCCCGGCCGTGGTAACCGATCGGCAGGTGCAGCCAGCTCGCCGGCAGCGCCGGCGAGTCCGGGCGGAACAGCTTGCCGACGTTCTCCGCGTGATCACGGGACGAGTAGAAGTCGACGTAGTCGCCGACCTCGAACGGCAGGTGCAGCCGTACCTGCTCGATCGGGATCAGATGCGGCCGGACCGCCGGCTCGTGGCTGCGGTCGGACAGCAGTTCGGTGAGCCGTTTCCGGACCTCGGTCCAGGCCGGCCGACCGTGTGCCATAAACGCGTTGAGCGAGTCGGTGCCGAACTCCGCCGCGAATGGCAGCGCCGTTCCGCCGGCGGAGAGCGCGGCCAGATCGAGTACGTACGGCCCGATAGCCACGCCGACCCGCCGCTGATCCGGAGCGGGACCGTCCGGGGTTGAGAAGACGCCGTAGGGCAGATTGTGCAGCGGGAAGTCGGAGCCGGCCGGGATCTCCACCCAGGACGTGGTCACCGGCTCTCCTTGTCGATCAGGCCGAGCCCGGTCAGGTCGTCGATCGGCTCGTCGAAGCTGCAGCTGCCGTAGCCGGAGAAGTGCCGGCGGGTTAGCTCGGCGGTCGATTGGTCGACCCTCCCGGCCGCCTCTACCAGCTCGTTCGGATCCTGCTCGGCCAGCACCTCGACCAGCTCGTCGATCCGGCCGTCGGTCACCGCGACCACGGTCGTCAGCAGGATGTTGAGAAATCCGTGGTGCTCGAACCCGGTCTCCGGGTCTCGGTGCCGCACCGCGTTGTGCAGGCCGGCGGTGCACTTGAACGGCGCGCCCTCGCTCACGCAAGCGCGGATGAACTCGGCCACCTCGAACTCGGACGGGAACGCGTCCGCGATCAGACCACCGGTGCGCAGCTTGGCGCCGGCGCCGCGGGCTGCTATCAGCCCGAGTGCGTCCCGCCAGCCGTGCTCGCGCGGCAGCTCGATGAACACCGGGAGCTCGGCGCCGTCGCGGCCGTGCCGCAGCTCGTCGGGCAACACGGACAGCTCATGCAGGATCTGGTGTACGGCCGCGGCCTGATGGTCCTGCGTGGAGATCGGAATCTCCACCCCCGCGGGATCCAGCCGCGCGTCCTTCGCGATCTTGCCGAGCACCGGGGAAAGGCCTGCCGGATCGGTGTCGAGGATGATCCCGAGCTGCAGGCCGTCGGCGGGCGAATCGGTCGGGAGCGTGCGCCGCAGCTCGGCCAGCCGCGAGGCCGGGCAGAGGAACCGGCCGAGCAGGGAGCCGTACGGTCCGCTGCAGTGGTCGCGGTGTTCCGGAAGCGCCCGTGCCATCGGCAGATTGCCCGGTGGGAACAGCGCGGCGTCGTCGATGAGGGCGCGCAAAAGGGTTTGGATCGCGCCGGTTGACATGTTCGCGACGCTACAGCAAGGTCTCTCGTATAGGACAAATGTGTCCGATTATCGGACGCCGGCCCTGGAGTTGCTGATGCCGTACTACCGCGCAGTCGGGCAGATCCCGCACAAGCGACACACCCAGTTCCGCCGCCCCGACGGTGGCCTCTACGCCGAAGAGCTGATGGGCATCGAGGGGTTCCACAGTGAGTCGGCGCTGCTATACCACGAGGGGCTGCCTACCGCGATCGTGGACGCGCAGGAGTGGGTGGCGCCGGGCGATCCGAGTGGCCCGGGCGGTCGCACTGTCCCGAACCGTCCGCTCAAGCCACGGCACTTCACCACGCACAAGCTGGATGCCGGGTCGGCCGACGCGGTGCTGGGCCGGCAACTGCTGCTGGCCAACGGCGATGTCCGCATGTCGTACGCAGTGGTCGACGCGCCGAGCCCGCTGTACCGCAACGCGGTTGGCGACGAGTGTGTCTACGTCGAGTCCGGCGCCGGCGTGGTGGAGACGGTGTTCGGCTCACTCGAGGTCGGCCAGGGCGACTACGTCATGCTGCCCACCTCGACCACCCATCGCTGGGTGCCCACGCCCGGTTCCGACGGCCAACCGCTGCGGTTGCTGGTGGTCGAGGCGACCGGGCACATCGGCCCGCCGAATCGCTACCTCACCCCGCGCGGGCAGTTCAACGAGTTCTCCCCGTACTGCGAGCGCGACCTGCGCGCTCCGGCCGATCCGCTGATCGTGGACGGTGCGGACGTCGAGGTGTACGTACGGCATCGCGCCGGCGGCACCCGCTACACGTACGCCCGGCACCCGTTCGACGTGATCGGCTGGGACGGCTGCCTGTACCCGTACGCGCTGAACATCGCCGACTTCGAGCCGATCACCGGCCGGGTGCACCAGCCGCCGCCGGTCCATCAGACCTTCGCCGGTCCGAACTTCGTGATCTGCTCGTTCGTGCCCCGGAAGTTCGACTACCACCCGCAGTCGATCCCGGCGCCCTACAACCACGCCAACGTGGACTCGGACGAGGTGCTGTTCTACGTCGGCGGCGACTTCATGTCGCGCAAGGGCGCTGGTATCGAGCTCGGCTCGATATCGCTTCATCCGAGCGGGTTCACGCACGGACCGCAGCCGGGCTCGGTGGAGGCCTCGATCGGCAAGGAAGCGACCGACGAGCTGGCGGTCATGGTCGACACGTTCCGGCCGCTGGATCTCGGTGAAGCGGCGCTGGCCTGCGAAGACTCCGGATATGCGTGGACGTGGGCGGGTCGGCGCAACGGCGGAGCGGACAGCACCTCGGGGTAGGGTCAGCCGAGGTTTCGACCTCCAGCCGCACCTGCGGCCCGGCCCGGCCGCAGCCCCACCCGATGCCCCAGCACCGGAGCGTCAGCATGCTCGGGTATCCCCCTGCAATCGCAGTGCGGCTTCCCCCGCCGGGTGCGCTCGCGGGACCTACCTGACCAGGAAGTAATCCAACAACGGGCTAGAACAGCGTGAACTCGTCCCGGATGCCGCGCAGCAAGTCGTAGTCGAGCGTGACGCAGCCGATCCCACGGTCAGTGGCCAGCACCTTCGCCTGCGGCTTGATCTCTTGGGCGGCCAGGATACCGCGCACCGGGGCCAGCAGCGGGTCGCGGTTGAGCAGGTCGAGGTACCGGGTCAGCTGCTCCACGCCGTCCAGCTCGCCCCGGCGCTTTACCTCGATCGCGACTGCGGCACCGGACGGGTCCCGGCACAGGATGTCGACCGGGCCGATGGCGGTCGGATGTTCCCGCCGGACCAGGGTCCAGCCGGGACCGAGCGTCTCGATGTTCGCCGCGAGCAACTCCTGCAGGTGCGCCTCGACGCCATCTTTGGACAGCCCCGGATCGACGCCGAGCTCGTGCTGCGAGTCGTGCACGATCTGCTCGATCGTGATGATCAGGTGCTCCCCGGTCCGGTTCGACACTGTCCATACCCCGGCGTCCTCGCGCAGGGTGCACGGCGGGCTCATCCAGTTCAGCGGCTTGTATGCGCGGTCGTCGGCATGGATTGAGACCGAGCCGTCCGCCTTGACCAGGATCAGCCGAGTGGCCAGCGGCAGGTGCGCGGACAGCCGGCCGCGGTAGTCGACCGAACAGGTAGCGATGACCAGGCGCACGCGGCCATTGTGCCGGGCCGTGACACACTGACCGGCCATGGCGCGAGAGTTCACGAAGGTCGGCGTGGTCGGGCTCGGCACCATGGGCGCCGGCATCGCCGAGGTCTTCGCCCGGAACGGCATCGCCGTGGTGGGGATCGAGCAGTCCGCCGACTGGCTCGAACGCGGGCGTGACAACCTGCGGCGATCCACCGACCGGGCGGTCAGCCGGGGGAGGCTGACCGCGGACGGGCAGCAGGAGATCCTGGGCCGGATCCTGCTGACGACCGACATCAATGCGCTGGCCGACGTCGACCTTGCCGTTGAGGCGGTCCCGGAGCGGCTGGATGTCAAGCACGCCGTCTTCTCCGAGCTGGACCAGGTGTGCCGACCGGATGCGGTCCTGCCGACCAACACCTCATCCCTCCCAGT
>DATAFN010000013.1:0-7330 GCA_036257435.1 Actinomycetes bacterium | reverse complement strand
ACCGTGCCGGCCGGCGAGGAGGCGTTCGCGGCGGCGCTGGCCGCGGGCCAGGAAGGCGTCGTCATCAAGGCGCCGGATGCGCCCTACGACGTCGGCCGGCGGGGTGGCGCCTGGGTCAAGGTCAAGCCACGACACACGCTGGACCTGGTGGTGCTCGCGGCGGAGTGGGGGCACGGCCGCCGCCAGGGCTGGCTGTCCAACCTGCATCTGGGCGCGCGCGACCCGCAAAACGACGGGTTCGTCATGCTCGGCAAGACGTTCAAGGGCCTCACCGACGAGCTGCTGCGCTGGCAGACCGAGCGGTTCCTCGAGATCGCGGTCGATCGCGGTGATTGGGTGGTCACGGTCCGTCCGGAGCTGGTCGTGGAGATCGCGTTCGACGGCGTGCAGACCAGTACGAGATACCCGGGCGGGGTCGCGTTGCGGTTCGCCCGGGTGCTGCGCTACCGGCCGGACAAGACCGCGGCGGAGGCAGACACCATCGACACCATCTACGCGATTCAGCAAGGCCGGGCGGTCGCCTGGTGAGTCGCCCGGTGTTCGGCACCGATCGGCTGCTCATCCGGGACTGGACCGAGGACGATGCGCCGTTCGTGCTCGACATGTACTCGCGGTGGGAGGTAGCGCGCTGGCTCGGTGCCCAGCCGCGCGCTCTCGGCAGCCAGGACGAGGCGGTCACGGCGATCCGGCGCTGGCGCAGCCGTGCCACTGAGCCGCCATTCGGGATCTGGGCGATCACCGAGCGGTCCTCCGGTGAGCCGAAGGGCACCGTGTTCCTGGTGCCGCTGCCGCCCGCGGGTGACGATCCGGCCGGCGCCGGCTCGACCGGGCGCGGCTCCGATGGCGGTGCGGATCGCGGCCCGGTAGAGATCGGCTGGCATCTGCATCCGCACGCATGGGGCCACGGATACGCCACCGAGGCCGGCGCGGCTGCCGCTGGCCGCGGCTTCGAGGCCGGACTCGACGAGGTCTACGCCGTGGTCCGGCCGGACAACATCCGGTCGCTGGCCGTGTGCCGGCGGCTCGGAATGACCCCGCTGGGCCGGACCAGCCGCTGGTACGCAGCCGAGCTGGAGGCGTTCCGGCTCGACGCCAGGTAGCACCTGGCGGACCGCGCGGTTCAGGTAACGATCCGGTAACGCAAACCGGCGCTACCAAGCTCCCGGCTAGTGCGGCCACGAATCGCCTTCGGTTGCGCATTCCGACCGCACTGGAGGGGGCGACATCGTGACCACACTCATTCGGCACCGACCACGGCAGTGGGCCGTCGGCGGTGCATTTCTGGCCGCAGCCGCGCTGGCGGCTGCCGCGGCGATGCCCGCGCTGGCGCCGGACCGGGCGGGGGCGTCCAGCCACCGCGAGGCCCCGCGCATTCTGGGCATGCCGCAGTACGACACGACGGATGTGTACGCGTTCGTCAGTCCGGACAAGCCGGACACCACCACGCTGATCGCCAACTGGATCCCATTCGAGGAGCCGGCTGGCGGTCCGAACTTCTATCCGTTCGCCACCGACGCCCTGTACGAGCTCAACATCGACAACAACGGGGACGCCCGGGCGGACATCACCTACCGGTACACGTTCCAGAACGACCGGACGCCGGGTCCGCGGGACAGCTTCACCGGCAACGGCACGTTCCTGTACAACAACGGGCCGGTCGACTCGCTGCAGGACAACAACCTGCTGTTCTCGCAGACCTACACGCTGTCCCGGCTGGACCGCGGCTCCTGGTACACGCTCGCCAAGAACGTGCCGGTGGCCCCGTCCTTCGTGGGCAAGGCCTCGATGCCGAACTACCAGACCCTGCGGGACGCGGCGATCACGCCGTTCAGCCGGATGAACTGGTCGGGGACCACGTTCGCCGGCCAGGCCGACGACTCGTTCTTCCTCGACCTGCGCGTGTTCGACCTGCTGTACGGCGGCGACCTGTCCGAGGTCGGCACCGACACGCTCGCCGGGTTCAACGTCAACACGATCGCGATCCAGGTGCCGAGCAAGGACCTGGTGGCGCCGGGTGGCAACGACCCGGTCATCGGCGTTTGGACCTCGACCAGCAAGCGGAACGCGTTCGGCGACTACTCGCGGGTGTCCCGGCTGGGCAGCCCGCTGGTCAACGAGGTGGTCATCCCGTACCACCGCAAGGACCGGTTCAACGCCTCGCAGCCCAAGGATGACGGTCAGTTCGCGGACTTCGTCCTCAAGCCCGAGCTGCCGAAGATCGTCGAGGCGGTCTACGGCATCCCGGCACCGGCCACGCCGCGCAACGACCTGGTTGCCGCGTTCCTGACCGGTGTGGACGGGCTGAACAAGCCGGCCAATGTCACCGCATCCGAGATGCTCCGGCTGAACACCAAGCCGTTCAGTGGCCAGAAGTACAGCCGACTGGGCGTCATCGGCGGCGACAACAACGGCTTCCCGAACGGGCGCCGGTTGGCCGACGACGTCGTGGACATCGAGTTGCAGGTCGCCGAGGGCGTTCTGCTCCCCGGTGCCCCGGACGCGGTGAAGTCCCTCGGTGACGCCGTGAACGTCAACGACAAGGACTTCGGTACCACGTTCCCCTACGTCGCCCTGCCTGCGTCCGGGTCCGACCCGCGCGGCGCGGCGGCTTCGAATAGCAGCGCCGGCTCCGGCGCCACCCCGCTCAACGGCGGGACCATGCCGGACGACTCCGACGACAGCGTGACCGTGCCGGACACCGGGTCCGACGACTCCGGCGCCGAGTCCGACGAGGTCAGCGACCTGTTCGGCATCGAGCCGACCGGCAGCACCTCGAACTCGGCCGATGAGCCGGTCACGACGGCGGTCGTGCTCGGCGGGCTGGGCGGAATCGTCCTCATGGCCGGCGCGTGGGCGATGTGGCGACGCCGGTCCAGCGGGCGGCACGCCGCCGTCCGGGTCGCTCAGTCGGCGGCTTCTTCGCCGCACGAGGGATAAGGGTGAACCGATGCCGATCCTCCGCAGGCCACTGGCGATGGCTGGCACGGCGCTCGGCTTGGCGCTGCTGCTACTCACGGCGGCGCTAGTCGGGGGCGTGCCCGGAGGAACTAGGCAAGGGACCGTGGCACCGCGGCTGGCGGGCGGTGCCACGGCTCCCTTCGCCGGTGCCCTGGCCTCGGCGGCGAGCCTGCCGGCCACGATCGACGCCCTGCAGGAGCATCTGCGGGCGCAGCCGAAGGACGCCAGATCATGGGCGACGCTTGGCTTGGCTTACGTGGAACAGGCCCGGCTGAGCAGTGACCCGGCGTTCTACCCCAAGGCGGTGGGCGCGTTGGACCGCTCCCTGGCGCTGGAGCCGCGCGACAATGACGCGGCGTTGCTCGGGCTGAGCGCGCTGGCGTCCGGACGGCACGACTTCGTTGCCGCCGAGTCGTATGCGCAGCGGGCGCTGGAGGTCAATCCGGACAGCGCGGCCGGATACGGGGCGCTTAGCGACGCGCTCACCGAGCTCGGCAAGTACTCCCAGGCGCTGAGCGCGGCCCGGACCATGGACCGGTTGCGGCCCGGACTACCGAGCCTGGCCCGGCTGTCCTACCAGGCCGAGCTACGCGGCGACCTGGCCGGGGCGCGGCGGCTGTTCGTGGCCGCCCTGGCCCAGGCGACCGACCCGGCCGATGTCGCGTTCGTGCGCCAGCAGCTCGGTGACCTCGCCTGGGCGGCCGGCTCGCTGCCCGCTGCAGAGGCACACTATCGGGCCGCGCTGCGGGCCGAGCCCGGACATGTGGGAGCGCTGTTCGGCCGGTCCCGGGTGGCGTTCGGCCGAGGGGAGACTGCGACCGCGCTCGAGCTGGCCGGCACCGTCGCGCAGCGCCGCCCGACCGTCGAGCACGTGGTCTGGTACGGCGAGCTGCTGGAGTCGGTGGGTCGGACTACCGCGGCAGCCGATCAGTACGGTCTGGCCCGGATCGCCGTCGAGGTGCAACGTGCCGCGGGCGTAGCGGTCGATCTCGAGATCGCGCTGTACGAGGCCGACCACGGTGACCCGATGCGGGCGCTGGCGGCGGCCGAGGCCGCCTACGCGCACCGGCCGAGCGTGTTCGCCGCGGACGCGTACGCGTGGGCGTTGCACGTCAGCGGTATGGACCGGCGCGCGCTGCGCTACGCCGACGAGGCGGCCCGGCTGGGCTCGGCCAGCACCCTGTTCGCGGCCCACCGGGGCATGATCGAGCGCTCGCTTGGCATGGACGGCGCGGCGCGGCGGGACCTTCGCCTTGCGCTGCGGCTGAATCCGCACTTCTCCCCAGTGCTGGCGCCGCTCGTCGAGCGCGCGCTGGCGTCGATGTGAGGACCCGGCCATGACTACCTGGGCGACCCGGTTCGGAATCGGTCTGCTGCTGGCCGGCACGGCGCTGCTCGCCGGCGCGCCGGGTGCATCCGCGAGCGAGGTGGCAGCGCGCCCGGCCGCGTCCCCCGCCGAGCTGCCGGCGCATCCGCTTGGCAACGCCACCACAAACCAGTACGTCGGGGTGCGGGTCGAACCGGACCTGCTGGTCGTGGACTACGTGCTTGATCTCGCTGAGCTGCCGGCCTACCAGTTCTGTGGCGCTGCGTTCGGGTCCGCCGGCTGCCGCCCGCCGAGCGGCCAGGCAGTAGCTGCGGCTGCCGACCAGTGCGCGGACATCGCGGGCCAGGTCACCGTGCGCGCCGCCGGCCGGGATCTGGTGCTGGCCGTCAACCGCAGCGTCCTGACGTTCCCGCCTGGGTCGGCTGGCCTGCTGACTGCGCGCTTCGAATGCGTATTGGCGGCGCCGGTCCGGATTCCGGCCGGTGGCGCCGTCGTGGTCGAGAACACCGCGTACCCGGGAACCGTCGGCTGGCGTGAGGTCACCGCAGTCGGGGACCGAATGACGCTGCGGTCCACGTCGGTGCCGGCGCGGTCGGTCAGCAACCGCCTGACCGGCTACCCGAACGAGCTGCTGAGCTCACCGCCGGACCAGCGGATCGCGAACCTGGTGGTGGTACCAGGCGGACCAGCGGTGGGCGACTCGGCTACCGCCGCCGGTCCCGCCGCACCGCTGACCCGCGGGGTGGACCGGCTGTCGCGGGCCTACACCGCGCTGATCGCGCACCAGCAGCTGACCGTCGGGTTCGCGTTGCTCGCGGTGGTGCTCGCGGTGGGGCTGGGCTGCCTGCACGCAATCGCGCCGGGCCACGGCAAGACCGTGATGGCGGCCTACCTGGTGGGGGCGCGCGGCTCGGCTCGCCAAGCGGCGTCGATCGGATTGACCGTGGCGGCTACTCATACCGTCGGCGTCCTCTTGCTCGGGACCGCGCTCAGTGCATCGGCCGCCGTGGCGCCGGAGCGGGTGTATCCCTGGTTGGGCCTGGCCAGCGGTCTGTTGCTGGCAATCGTCGGAATTGGGATGCTGCGCCGGGCGGTGGAGCTGATCAAACACCGCGCGTCCGGACCGCACGGGCCCGCACATCCACGCCCGCAGCCGCACGCCCATTCTCATCCGCACCCGCACCCGCATCCCCATACCCATCCGCACCCGCACAGTCACGACCACGACCACACCGGCGCGGTTCCACCCGGACCGCGACTGCGCAGCTTGATCGGGATGGGTGTCGCCGGTGGGCTCGTCCCCAGCCCGTCGGCGTTGCTCGTGCTGCTGGGCGGGATCGCGCTGGGCCGGCCATGGTTCGGCCTGCTGCTGGTGGTCGCGTACGGGCTGGGGATGGCCGGGCTGCTCACCGGGATCGGGGTGCTGCTGGCCCGGGGCCGGGCGCTGCTGGAGCGGCGCGCTCGCACCGCTGCCACGAGCTGGAGCTGGCCGCTGGCCGGGCGGTTGACCAGGGCGTTGCCGGTCGGCACCGCCGCTCTTGTACTGGTCGTCGGGATCGGGGTTGCGCTCACCGCAGCGCGCACGCTCACCGGCTGACCGACCGGCGGACCCCGGGCCGGCCAACCTGACTGGCCGGGCCGGCGAGCGATCCGCGGCCCGCCCGACGCACGACGGAAACTGTCACACCTGACCGCTAGCTTCGTCGATGTGTTCGAGGGTTTTCCTTCCGAGTCGATGCGCTGGTTCGACGAGGTCGTCGGCCTGGATGACTGGGCTGCCGTGCAGGCGCGCCGGGCCGAGCACGACCGCTGGATTCGCCAACCTATGGTCGCGCTGTGCACCGAGCTTGCCGATGAATTCGGCGCGCCTTACATCTGGCGGCTGCACCGATCCCGCTGGTTCTGGGCCCATCAGCACGCCCAGATCCAAATCGCCGACACGATCGAGCTCGGGGTCACGCTGTCCGGGGACGGGCTGCAGATCAATGGCGGCTGGTTGCGCAGCAGTCCCGATCAGGTGCGGCGGTTTCGGGTCGCGGTCGATGCGCCGGCCGGCAAGGAGTTGGCGGAGGCGATCGCGGATGCCGAGACCGCCGGGTTCAGCATGGGTGGGCTCCGCCTTGCCCGGGTGCCGCGCGGGTTCACCGCCGATCACCCACGGGCGGAGCTGCTGCTCCACCGCACGCTGACGGCGGAGCAGGGCTGGCCGGCGGACGGCTGGCTCGCTACCAGGGAGGCGCTCGACCGGGTCCGCGCCGGGTGGCGCGCGCTCGACCCGCTGACCGGATGGCTGGCCGAGTTCGTCGGCTGGCGGGAGAGCCGGATGTAGCGAGCCTGGGGAGCAAGTCCGCACTAGGCGAGCACCTCGAGCGAGGCGAAGCCGAACGCCACCGCGAAACCGAGCGTCGTGACCAGTCCGATCATTGGGCCGCCATGCTCGAACGCCTCCGGCACCATGGTGTCGACCACCATGGTCAGGATCGCCCCGGCGGCGAACGACTGGACGAACGCGATCATCGTCGGCGATGCCCCATCGAGCAAGGCGTACCCGGCCGCGGACGCGAGCGCCGATACCAGCACCACGAGTGTCCACATCCGGACCGCCTTCCGCGGCGGCTGGCCGGATGCCCGCAACCCGCTCGTCGCGGCCATCGCCTCGGGCAGGTTGGACAGGAAGACCGCGGCTATCATGGTGCGGCTGACGCCCTCCCCGGACAGGAGGGACAGCCCGAGGACCATTGATTCGGGGATCCCGTCGAGCACGGTGCCCAGCACGATCGCCCGCCCGCTGGATCCCCCGCCGTCGCCGGTCATCGACTTGCGGTTGGCCCCGCCGGCCCGGTCGATGAGCAGGTCGCCGACGAAAAAGGTCAGCGAGCCGCACAGTAGCCCGAGCGTGATCCCTTCGCCGCCGGAGACCTGGAACGAGTCGGCCACCAGGTCGTAGGCCACCGCGCTGATCAGCACTCCGACCCCAAACGCGATGATCACGGCAAGGGTTCGCGGCCGGACCTGATGCGCAAGCGCGATCACACAGCCGATCAG
>DATAFN010000348.1:0-22470 GCA_036257435.1 Actinomycetes bacterium | reverse complement strand
GTGGCCGCCGCGATCTCCGGGAACTCGTCCGGCGCCACGAAGTCGAAGATCCAGTTCATCGCGTGGCCGGGACCGGCGATGAAGCCGTCAAGCGACATCGACCTGTTCACGACCACCTTGCCGTTGCCGGTGCTCGTATCGCTCATGCTTCTCCTCCGGAGAATCTCAAGATGATGCCGTGATCCGTTCCGGCGCCTGTCTTGCCGCGATTGTAGTTAGCGATCACGCAGACTTTCGGTACCGAGGACTGGCAGGCACTCGGCGACGCCGATGAGCTCGATGTCGTCGCGCCGCCGCGTGGACCATTGCTCGCCGGTCAGCCTCCACCGGCTGAGCTCGGCCGCGGCATCGCCACGGCGAGTGGCGCAGTCGACACCGTTGGGCTGGTAGCCCAACGGTGTCGAGACCCGGTTGGGGGGCGTGGTTGTCAATCAACGCATCGACGAACGATCGGCCATGATCGCAGTCCGCATCTAGTCCGCGACCAACCCGAAACGCCGTATCGCAACAAGAAGCGCTGCTGACCTCGCCCAGGTCATCGACGTATAGAGCCGCATCCACGCAGGCCAGGACGAAGCGAGCACTGAGCCCGGCTTGCAGGCCGGCTCGTCCGCCCTACCCAGTCTGACCTGGGCAAACGCCGAACTACGCACCTGCAGTCCGCACGCAACCCACGCGTCGACTCACGCCATTGACTGCAGGTTCGCCGCCGCCGAGGGATCGCCGCGTCGCCGTGCTCGTACCCCGGCAACGGCGCCCAGCACCGGCCACGGCAACCAGAACAGGAGGTGGACGAGAAGGATGACCGGGTGCATCGCGTCCAGGACGGCGGCGCGGGACGTACCGAAGTCGACGTACTCGCCGTCGAAGACGGAGACATGGGCGACGTCATACCAGTGCGCCGCCTCGATCCCGAAAACCACGGCGACCGCCACCAGGATCGTCACCGCGGCCAGGACGCCTGTCTCCACCCCGAACTGCAGCGACCTGGTCGACCAGGCACACAGAAAGCCGATCGCGAACAGCATCACCGGCGGGAGGAGCACGCTGACCGACCCGAGTCCGTCGTGGCCGACGGTGGCGCGTGAGAATCCCAGAAGGACCGCTGCGAAAGCAACAGCCATGCCGGCCGCGAGGAGGCCCGACCTGAGCCGACGCGGTGTGCCGAGCATCGCGACGGTCGCGCCCAGGGCGAACCGTCGCCGCTCGCGCGGATCCGAGATGCTCGCGAGCTCGGCGTACAACGCCGCACCCCAGTCCACCTGTGCACCGTTGGACGACGTGCGATCGCCGGGCAGAGCCGCTGCCCCCGACAGGAGCATCTCGGCCACATCCCGCACCTGGTGCCCCTTCCCGTACCGCGCGACCAGGATCCTCGCCACGACGGCGATGGGCACGGTCAGGAACACCAGCGGGGGCACGACGAGCTCCAGCACGACGGCGACAGCCAGTGCCACCGCAACCCAGCCGACGAGTCGCACGGGCATCACATCGCCTGGCCCAGTTCGGGTCGCTGCGAACCGGCCGATCGAGTGCGCGGGACCCCGGCGACTGACTGGCGCAGCTCCTCCGCGAGCTCGACACCGGCTTTCGACAGCCGGTACAGGTGCCGGGCGGGACGGCCCGAAGGCGGGTTCGTCTCCCACGCGGTCTCGACCTGCCCGCGCTCGGCCAGGCGCATCAGGATCGGATAGACGGTGCCCGCCTTGAGGTCGAGCCTCCTGCACAGGTCGTATCCGTGGCACCAGCCCGCCGAGTTGTCGGCGAGAGCGAGCACGATCGCAATGGTCTGCGGCGATGATTTGCGGACTCGCCTCATGACCTCAATGTCTATCTAGATAGAGAAAGTGTCAAGACCTACCATGCTCGATGCGCTGCCAGCCGCCTATCGGCCACCAGGACGGCAGCGCTCTGTCACGATGAAGCCCAGACTCGGCAGCTGAGTCGTGGGGAGGGGAAGTCGCGCGACCGAGGAAGCAGCTACCGGCCTCGACAGGGAGTCTCCGGGCTCCCGGGCGACCCGCGCCCCCCTTTCGGAGCAGACGCGGGTCGACGTTCCCGGCCAGGGGTCAGTAGCGGTAGTGGTCCGGTTTGTAGGGACCGTCCACGTCGACGCCGATGTACTCGGCCTGGATCTTGGTCAGCGGCGTGAGCCTGGCGTCGAGCGCGTCCAGGTGCAGCCTGGCGACCTTCTCGTCAAGGTGCTTGGGCAGCCGGTAGATCTGGCGGTCGTAGTGGCCGGGCTTGGTATGCAGCTCGATCTGAGCCATGGTCTGGTTGGCGAACGAGCTGGACATCACGAAGCTGGGATGGCCGGTGGCGTTGCCGAGGTTCATCAGCCGTCCCTCGGACAGCACGATCACGCTGCGCCCGTCGGGCAACGTCCACTCGTGCACCTGCGGCTTGATCTCGGTCTTGGTGATCCCCGGCACGGCGGCGAGCCCGGCCATGTCGATCTCGTTGTCGAAGTGGCCGACATTGGCGACGATCGCGCTGTGCTTCATCCGGGTCAGGTGCTCGGCGCGGATGATGTCGCGGTTGCCCGTGGCGGTGACGAACATGTCCGCCCGGTCGACTACGTCCTCCAGCCGGACCACCGACAAGCCGTCCATCGCGGCCTGGAGGGCGCAGATCGGGTCGACCTCGGTAACGACCACCCGAGCGCCCTGCCCGCGTAGCGCCTCGACGGCGCCCTTGCCGACATCGCCGTAACCGCACACCACTGCGAGCTTGCCGCCGATCATGACGTCGGTAGCGCGGTTGAGGCCGTCCAGCAGCGAGTGCCGGATGCCGTACTTGTTGTCGAACTTCGACTTGGTGACCGAGTCGTTGACGTTGATCGCCGGGAACAGCAGCGTCCCGTCTACGGCTAGCTTGTACAGCCGCTTCACCCCGTTCGTCGTTTCCTCGCTCACGCCCCTGATCCCGGCCGCCATCCGGGTGAACCGCTGCGGATCCTCCGCGAGGCTGGCGTCGAGCGTCCGGATCACAACCCGGTACTCCTCGGAGTCGCCGTCGGCCGGCTGCGGTACGGCACCGGCGGTCTCGAACTCGACACCCTTGTGGACGAGCAGGGTCGCGTCCCCGCCATCGTCAACCAGCAGGTTCGGCGTACGCCCGCCGGTGAACCGGAACAGCTGGTCGGTGCACCACCAGTACTCGGCCAGGGTTTCGCCCTTCCAGGCGAGTACCGGCGTTCCCGTGGGTTGCTCGGGCGTCCCGTGCGGACCGACTACGACCGCGGCGGCCGCTTCGTCCTGGGTCGAGAAGATGTTGCACGACGCCCACCGGACCTCGGCGCCGAGCGTCACCAGGGTTTCGATCAGTACCGCGGTCTGCACGGTCATGTGCAGGGAACCGGCCACCCGGGCGCCGGCGAGCGGCTTGGTGGCTTCGTACTCGCGTCGGAGCGCCATCAGGCCCGGCATCTCATGCTCGGCAAGCCGGATCTGCCGGCGGCCGTACTCGGCCAGGGACAGGTCCGCGACCGCGAACTCGAGTCCGTTGACCGTGCTCAGTTTCGTACCCATCTCACTCCTCCAGGTAGGGACGGCGAGTGCCGTCACTCGGCAGGGAGGGAGGCGTGATCCGCATCGCGGCGCGGCGGGCAGGGGCGCAGCGCGCGATGGATCGGATCGACCGTTGGCCGGATGGTTCGGGTCCGCCTCCCTGGTAGGAGGCGCCCTTGGATCAGAGGTCAGGTGCCGAGCGTGGCGGACCAGGTCCGTCGCAGCGCCTCTCGACTCCGACCGCGCCGTTACGAATCGGCGCTACCAACGAGTTTCGCTACCGCGCCCGCCCACTGTCAACGCGGTACCGGGCTACTCCGTATTGTTGTCCGTGCTGCGCAACCGAAAGCCACGCCGGACTCTTCGTGATCAGCGCCGATCCCCGGCGCAAGCATCCGGGTGCGACGGCCGCATGATCACGGAACTCCAAGCGCGCCTACCGCGTGATCACGGAAACTTGCTCGCGGAGTCCGCGCCCGACGGCCCGTTACCAATCATGATGTCAGGCTCTTGCGACGGGCTCGCATGGTGTAGGTCCCGCCACCCCCGCTAAAACCGCGGCTCGCCGCGATGTCCCAGCCCTTCTGGACGCGCATCTGTGCGGCGAACGCGTGCAGATCGCGGATGACGCAGCCGCAGTCGAGCCACACATCGATCGCGACGTAGCTGGCGCCGGGGTTGGGCTCGTACGGGCTGACTGCCCATCGCACGTCGTGATCATGCTCGGCCAGACCGGACCGCTCGGCATCGTGGACGAGACCCATGCCGCGCGCGTACTGATCAAGGTCGTCGATGACGAACAGGTGGCTTGCCCACTCGCCGGGCCACACCGCATACAGTCGGGACTCGCCGGCTCGTGCCCGGTGGTAGGCGTCGACGTCGCCGCCCCAGGCGACAGAGCCGCCCGGCCCGACCTCTATGTAGCACATGGTGCGCAGCTGGTACGGAAAGTCCGCGCCCAGCGCCGCCGCACTACGTGGCTCGTGCACAGTGCCTCCGCAGTTACTCGGCGCTTGCGCGGCGACGGCGACCGTTAGGGGAGGGTCAGGATCTCGTGGCCGGTCTCGGTGACCAGCACGGTGTGCTCGAACTGGGCGGTGCGCTTGCGGTCCTTGGTGACCGCCGTCCACCGGTCGGGCCACACCTCGTAGTCGATCGTGCCGAGCGTCAGCATCGGCTCGATCGTGAACGTCATGCCCGGCTCCATCAGGGTCGGGTAGCGCGGGTCGTCAAAGTGCGGAATCACCAGCCCGGAGTGGAACGCGGTGCCGATCCCGTGCCCGGTGAAGTCCCTGACCACGCCGTAGCCGAACCGCTTGGCGTACGACTCGATCACCCGGCCGATCACGTTGATCTGCCGGCCCGGCACCACCGCCCGCACCCCGCGCAGCATCGCCTCCTCGGTGCGCTCCACCAGCAGCCGCGACTCTTCGTCGACGTCGCCCACCAGGTAGGTCGCGTCGGTGTCGCCGTGCACACCGTCGATGTACGCGGTGATATCGATGTTGATGACGTCGCCGTCGCGGAGCTCGGTCGAGTCCGGGATGCCATGGCAGATGACCTCATTGATCGACGTGCACAGTGACTTCGGAAAGCCCTTGTAGCCCAGCGTCGACGGGTACGCGTCGTGCTCGATCAAGTACTCGTGACCGATCCGGTCGAGCTCGTCGGTGGTGATCCCCGGTCGGATGTGGGTGGCCACTGCGGCCATCGCGCGGGCGGCGATCCTGCCCGCGCGCCGCATCCGATCGATGGTGTCCGCGTCCTTGATCTCGGAGCCCTGGAATGGTGCCGGCCGGCTGCGGCCCACGTACTCCGGCCGGGGGATATGCGCCGGCACGGTGCGAGTGGGGGATAGCTTTCCGGGTACCAGGACAGTCACGACGGGCAGTCTACGTTTCGATCAGGACGCGGCGGCTGGTGATCGTGGATCATCAGCAGGGAGGTGAGAGCGATGGCGACCTCGCAGCGGTGGTACTTCTGCCTGGTCCACAACACGGTAGAGGCCGAGGAAGGCTGCCGTAGTGCCGATCGGCTCGGCCCGTACGCGTCCAAGGAAGAGGCCGCGAGGGCGCTGGAAACCGCCGCCCAACGGACCGAGGACTGGGACCAGGATCCGCGCTGGAACGACGACTCCTGATCGTGGTCGACGAGTAGTCGGCACACCGGCCGCGGTTGGGCGGCGGTCGCGCCGGGATTACCCGTCCGCGACCACGGCCAGTGCGTCGCTCCCGGTCACCCGGTTCGCGGTCGCGCGCAGCTCCCGCTGCCGAACCGCGTGCTCGTTGGTGCGGTCGTCGTACCGCCGGAACTGGGGCAGCCAAGCGGCGAGCAGGCCCACCGAGGCCACGCACAGCAGGCCACCGGAGACCACCGAGGCGCGCACTCCGGCCACCGCCGCGAACACACCGGATCTGGCCTGGCCGAGCAACGGTCCGGACGAGTAGGAGAGCAGCTCGATCCCGGCTAGCCGGCCGCGCAGCTCGTCCGGAATGGTCTGGTTCCAGATAGTGGACCGAAACAGCCCGCTGACCATATCGGCCGCGCCGGCGGCGGCCAGAAACAGCAGCACCAGCCAGATGTTCCAGGCCAGCCCGGCCAGCGCGATCGCTGCGCCCCAAGCTGCGGCAGCCAGGCAGATCGCCCAGCCGTGGCGGTGCACCCGTCCGGTCCAGCCGCTGGTCAGGGTTGCCAGCAGCGCGCCGACCTGGCCGGACGCGTACAGCAGCCCCAGCGCCCACGGGGCGCCGAGCTCGTCGGCAATGAACGGGAACAGCGCGGTCGGCATGGCGAAGAACATGGCCGCCATATCCACCACATAGGTGCCTACGAGCTCCGGCCGGCTGCCGGCATACCGGATGCCCTCGATCACCCCGCGCACGCTTGGCCGGGGCGCATCGTCGGCCGGCGGCACCGCCTTGATGAACGCGATCGCGAGCAGCGAGACGCCGAACGTGGCGATGTCGATCGCGTACGCCCAGGCCACGCCGGCGCTGACCACGACCAGACCGCCAACCGCCGGACCGGCGATCGTGCCGATCTGCCAGCGCAGCGAGGACACCGCGGCGGCGGCCGCCAGCTGGTCGTGCGGGACGATGCGCGGGATCATCGCCTCCAGCGACGGCCGCTGCAGACCGTCGAGCGCCGCCGCCAGCCCGGCCACCAGATAGATCGGCCATAGCTGCGGATCGGGCAGCAGCGAGTTGATCAGCAGGACGCCGATCAGCAGGCACATCCCGGCCTCGGAGCCCAGCAGCATCCGGCGCCGGTCTACCGCATCGGCGAGCGCGCCACCCCACAGCCCGAACCCGACCAGGAGGATCAGCTCCGCGGCGCCGATCAGGCCGACCGCGACGTACGAGCCGGTGATCTCTTTGACCTGATACGGCACGGCGATGTACGTGATGAAGCTGCCGAACATCGAGACCGCGCCACCCCCGATGAGCAGCCGGAAATCCCGCGACGAGCGCAGCGGGGTGAGATCGAGCCGGATCCGGCGAAGCAGCTGCCGGATCCGAGGCCCGTCCTCGGCGGTCTGGTGTTCGGTCACGAGGGACAATCCTCAGCGGCCGCCTCGGGAGATCGCAAAGCGATTTCGAGCCGGCCGACGCCAGCCCCGGGGCCTGGCCGACGCCGGCCCAGCGCGACCTGGCTACCAGTCGCGGTCCGGCGGCGGGCCGCTGATCCGGTCGAGCAGCTTGGCCAGCCGCCCGCGCATCCGCTGCCCGGCGCCCTGACCGGCAGGGCCGCGGGCGCCCGGCTGCCCGGTGCCGGTCCGAGCGGTCGGACTGCCGGCCGGAGCCTCACCGGTGGCCACGCTCACGATGTGCTGAGCGGTATCGAACGACAGCAGCTCCGGAGCGGCCGCGGGCAGCTCGAGCGCATCGTGCGCGACGCCGGCCAGCTCCTCGTTCCCGGCGTCCAGGGCGAGCACCGTGGCGCCGGCCTTGCGCGCGTCCCAGGCCCGCTCGAGCAGTGGTACCGGTGCCGCCTCGTCGGTGACAACCAGCAGCGTCTCGCCGCGCCCGGCCAGCTCGAGCCGTTGCAGCGGGACGGCCAGGTGCGATGACGCGCCGGGCGGAACCTGCCAGCGCACGAGTACGGGAGCGAGCTCCGGTAACCCGGCGAACTGCGCCTCGTCGCTGAGATGGGCAGCGAAGTGCCAGGGCTCGAAGTTCGGCGTGCCCACCAGGAGCAGTTCTCCCGAGCTGGTCAGCGCGCTGCGCCGCAGGCCGCCCGCGAAGCCCCGGGCGGCGTCGACCCAGCCGGTGCCGGCGAGCAGGTCCATGAGCACCCGGGTACGGTCGGCGTCCATGGTCCAATCGTCGCATTGCGCCGTATCGTTCGCCCGGCTGTGGTGCCTTGGACCGGTAGGCTGCCCATGACCAGGCGATTCGATGCCAACTCGGTCCCGAGCCGAACAAAACCGTATCGAAGCTCGGACAGCCCCTGTTTAGAACTGGCAGACTCGGTCTATTCGGGTGAGGCAGCGTGGAGGCTATGACTGAGGCGCTCGTTCAGCACGACCTCAGTGCGTCTGTCGTGCAGCAGCTATCCGATGCGATTGTGGTGACTGATCCGCACGCTCACGTGGTGCTGTGGAACACCGGAGCCGAGCGCCTGTTCGGGTGGTCCGCCGCCGACGCGATAGGCCGCCCGATCTCCGAGCTGGGTCTCGCCACGGACGGCGCGCCGGACGTGCTGGCGATGACCCAGCGCGCGTTCGCCGGTAGCAGCTGGGAGGGCACCATTCCGGTCATGGTGAAGTCCGGGGCGATGGTGCTGGCCAGGATCCGGAGCTCACCGCTGCTTCGCCCCGATCGGACCGTTGGCGGCATCATCATCCAGGCGCACGACACGCTCTACACGCCGGACAGCCAGCTGCGTATGGCGGCCCGGATCGCGGTCCTGTCCAGCGCCGGCAGCCGGCTCGGCGCCTCCCTGGACGTCGAGGCCACGCTCGACGCGATCGCCGAGCTGCTCGTGCCGGGGTTGGCCGATCACTGCATCGTCGACCTGTACGACGAGGCCAACGTGCTACGCCGCCAGCAGGTTGTGAACGTGCCCGGCTTCGACGACGCCGATGCCTGGATCGAGATCGGCGGCGAGGTCAGCTACCCACCAAGCCACCCGTGCGCTCAGGCGCTGGCCAGCAACCAGCCGGTGCTCATCGACTCCGAGTCGGTCGACATCGATGTGTTCGCCGGCACTCCGAAGATCGCCAGCATCTACCGCCGGCTCGGTATCCGTTCGATCATCGCGGTCCCACTGGCCGGGCACGTGAACCCGGAGAAGCCGCACGAGACCCGGATGCACGGCGTCATCAGCCTGCTGACCTCGGTGAGCAAGCGGGAGTACGACGCCGACGACATCGATCTGGCCGAGACGCTAGCCAGGCGAGCCGGGCTGGCACTGGACAACGCGCGCCTGTTCACCCGGCAGCGCAACCTGGCGCTGACGCTGCAGCAACAGCTGCTTCCCGGTGACCTGCCCGAGGTCGACGGTCTCCAGTTGGCGGTGCGCTACCGCCCGGCGATGGGGAGCGATGTCGGCGGCGACTTCTACGACGCGTTGGAGCTGCCCGGCGGCCGGGTCGGCCTGATCGTGGGGGACGTCCAGGGCCGGGGGCCGCACGCGGCCGCGATCATGGGTCAGCTGCGGGCCGTGATCCGGGCCTACGGCGTGCTCGACTTCGAGCCGACTCGGTTGCTCAGCCACCTGGACAAGCTGGTCCCGGAGCTTGACGACGGCTCGCTCGTCACCTGCGTGTACGGGATCTTCGACCCGTTCACCCGGGAGTGCCTACTGGCCACAGCCGGGCATCTGCAGCCGCTGCAGCTCGGCCCGAACGGATGCACCGAGCTCGAACTGCCGGAGAACACGCCGCTCGGCGTGGGGGGTCACAGCTTCATCAGCGTCAGATTCCGGCTGGAACCCGGGCACTCGCTTGTCCTCTACACCGACGGGGTGATCGAGCGGCGCGGCCAGGACTTGGACGCGGCGGTCACCAGGGTCAGGCAGGCGCTGGCCAACCGCTTTCATGGCAGCCCAGGCGACATCGCCGACGCCGCGATCAAGGCGGTTCCTGGTCCGGCCGAGGACGACCAGGCACTGCTCGTGGTCAAGTCGGAGCCGCAGTCGCTGGCCTACCAGCGGATCAGCCTCCCGGCAGTGCCGCAATCGGTCGGAGCTGCCCGCCGGATCACCCGGGACACGTTCGCGAACTGGGGTCTGGTTCGGAAGGCCCACCTGGCCGAGCTGCTGGTGTCCGAGCTGGTCACCAATGCGGTACGGCACGCGGTGCCACGACCGGAGCCCGAGTACGCGGTGCTCTGGCCGGATTTCGTGCCCGGACCGGTCAATGGAACCCGGCTGGACGATCGGGAGATGGAGCTGACTCTGCGGCGCGGCAGCCGGTCATTGTGGATCGAGGTACGGGACAGTGATCCGCGGATGCCGCGGCCGAAGCGGCCGGCCGACACCGACGAGCTCGGCCGCGGCCTGATCGTGGTCGACGGGCTCAGCGCTAGGTGGGGCGCCCGGCAGGTCGCGGACGGCAAGGTGGTCTGGGTCGAGCTTGCGCCGGATGAGAGCTAGCCGGTTGCACCCGAGTTAGCGCGGTCGCGCAGCGCGCAGCTGTGGCTGCCGGCCGAGTCGCAGGTCCGGGGTGTCGGGCTCGTCGGTCACCAGCCGAACTACCTGACTCGGCAGCCGGCCGACACCGAAGCCGGACTGCAAGCCGAGCCCGTCGGAACCGCGGCTGATCAGGTATCCGGTGCGCTGTGCGGCGCCCATGGCCCGCCATCCCATCGACTCGGTACGGCTGACGTGAATCGCCGCACCGAATACGCCGCGGTGCCGCACCAGGTCGGCAACGGCCGTGATCTCGTAGCGGAGCCGGCTCGGTCCGGCGACCGCCAGCTGGCCGGCCAGGGCCGGGCCGAGTCTCATGCCGGAGCCGACCGCGACCACGACGCCGGCGGCGGGCGCGACCACCGAAACCGCGGTGCCAGCGCCGGCCGCCGCGAGCTCGGCCTCGGCCACGTAGCGCTTCCCGTTCGGATCGCGCGCGTCGTGCAGGTACAGCGAGGTCTTGATCAACGTGGCACCGCCGCTGGTCGCCAGCGCGAACACACCGAGCGTCTGCCCGACTCCGGGCACCCAGAACGTCAGCGTGGCGGCGACGCCGAGCGCGGCCGAAACGGTGCCGAGCACCTCGGCCAGGTCGTCGAAGAACTCTGGAAACTCGCCGATCGCCCGGTCGACCGCGGCCGCCGTCATCCCGAGCGGCGTCACCGGCAGCAGCGCGCGAGCCAGCCGTTTCAGCTGGTGCCAGGCCGGTTCGGCCGGTGCGTGGCCGGTCAGCTCGCGGATGGCCCGGACTACCGGCCGTGTCGCGTCCTCGAGGTCGGAACGCAGGCCACGGGCCGCCCGCAGGATCGTGACCAGCTCGTGTTCCGCAGCGGTGACAGCGGCCTCGTACGGCGACGGCCCGGCCGGATAGGCGCCGACGAGCGGGCGAGGACCGCGCCACGACGTGGCCGCGGCTTGCGCGCTGGCCAGCCGATCCCGGGCCGCAGCCGCCTGCGTATCCAGCCTCCGGGCTGTAGCCAGCGCGTCCACGTACACGTGCCGATACCGATCGAGCTCGACGGCGAGCCGCTGGCAGGACTGCGCACTTGCGCCGAGGTCGCGTGGCAGTGTCTGCAGGCTTTCGGTGAAGGCGTCGGCCGCCTCGCCGTGCCAGCCGTAGGGCGCGGCCAGCCGGCGGAGGCGGATCGCGGCGTCATCGAGCCGCGCGCCGATCCGGCGGGCATCGGAAGCGAGTCGCTCGGCCAGCGCCGAATCGCCCGGCAACGGATCGAATCCGAGACCCGGATAGGCCGCGGCACCGGTGGTCGGCCCGTACCCGCCGATGGTCCCGGTCATCCGGACCCACCTGCGGCCCGGTGAATACCGGCGGCCAGCTGGGCGTCGACGGTCTGGTACGTACGGCCGGCCGCGGCGAGCGCCTCGGCGACGAAGCCGGCGCGGTCCCGCATCCGTCCGAGCCCGAACCGCCAGTGGTCGGCGAAGGCGTTGAGCGCGTCGCTGACCGGGTCGCAGCCGAGCGTGTGCGCTCGCAGATCGTCGATCTGACCGTGCAGCCGGCTCAGCTCAGCGCGTACCGCATCGAGCAGCCGTCCCACGGCGAGCAGTTCGTCGGTATCGACGTTGAAGTCGCCCATGCGAGCCCCCGTTACCCGCGTGGATGGATCTAGCGGCGACAGCGTAGCCCGAAACCGCGAGCGGCCAGCGGTTGTCCACAGGCCGCTCGCGGATCCGCATCAGCTCCCTGGCTTAGCGCTAGTGGTAGCTGTGCTCCTCGGTCGGATAGCGGCCGTCGGCGACCTCGGTGCCGAACGCCTGCGCCGCCTCGGCGAGCACAGTCCGCATGTCGGCATACCGCTTGACGAACTTCGGTCCGGGCGGCGGGGTCAGTCCGGCCATGTCCTGCCAGACCAGCACCTGCGCGTCGCAGCCGCTGCCCGCGCCGATACCGATGGTCGGGATGGCCAGCGAGGCGGTGACCCGGGCCGCGAGCTCTGCCGGCACGACCTCGAGCACGAGCGCGAACGCGCCCGCTTCCTGCAGGGCCTTGGCATCTTGCAGCAACAGCTCGCCGGCCTCACCGCGACCCTGGACCCGGTAGCCACCGAACGCGTGCACCGACTGTGGAGTGAGTCCGAGGTGCGCCATGACCGGGATCCCGGCCGAGACCAGCATCTCTACCTGCGGGAGGACCCGGGCGCCGCCTTCTAGCTTGACCGCATGCGCGAGCCCTTCCTTCATGAATCGTGCAGAGCTCGCCAGTGCCTCCTGCGGTGAAGCCTGGTAGCTCGCAAACGGCAGGTCGGCGACGACCAGCGCGCGCTTGGCGCCACGGCTGACCGCCCGGACCAGTGGGATCAGCTCATCGACCGTGACCGGGACGGTGGTGTCGTAGCCGTACACGACGTTGGCGGCACTGTCTCCGACCAGCAGGACCGGGATGCCGGTCTCGTCGAAGACCCGCGCGGTCAGCGCGTCGTACGCGGTCAACATCGGCCACCGCTCGCCGCGTTCCTTGGCGGCAAGCAGGTCCCGGACGGTGACCCGGCGGCCGAGATCGCCGCCGTAGAGGGGGGTGGACATTGCTGTCTCCTATCTCGAGGCGCCACGGTGGCGTCCCCGGACATTCCCGATGGTTGCACGAATCCGCGAAGATCGGCGTTTTCATGATCGCTATGGCGTATTTCCGCAGGTCGCCATCGAAACAATCAAGGAGACCGTGATCTCGGCGGGGGCATAGGCGAGAGGTGGAATATTTCTGATACGGATCGGTTGCGTATCGAATGTGGGTCGGGTGGCGTGACCCGCAGACTTACGAATCGCTTCCGTATCGGAATTGCAGAGGGGATCTTCGTGGATTCGAAGACCATTCACGATCGGCGCTGGGGGATCCTCGGCGTCCTGGTGGTCAGCCTGCTCGTCGTCGTCATCGACAACACCGTGCTCAATGTGGCGCTCAAGACGATCCAGGAGGATCTCGGCGCCACGCAGAGCCAGTTGGAGTGGGCGATCAACTCCTACACCTTGGTCTTCGCCGGGCTGCTGTTCACCTGGGGCCTGCTTGGCGACCGCTTCGGCCGCAAGCGAATGCTGATGGCCGGCCTGCTGATGTTCGGCGCGGCCTCGGCGCTGACCGCGTACGCCCAGACGCCGTTGCAGCTCATCGGCGCTCGCGGCCTGATGGGCATCGGCGGCGCCGCGGTTCTACCGTCGACTCTCGCAATCATCACCAACGTGTTCGAGCCCAAGGAGCGCGGCCGGGCGATCGGCATCTGGGCCGGCGCGGTCGGGCTCGCGATCGTGATCGGCCCGGTCACCGGCGGTCTGCTGCTCGAGCACTTCTGGTGGGGCTCGGTCTTCCTGATCAACGTACCGATCGTCGTGGTCGGCCTGGTGCTGATCGGTGCGATCGTCCCCGAGTCCAAGGACCCCAACCCGGGCAAGCTCGACCCAATGGGCGTGATCATCGCAATGGGCGGGCTCATGCTGCTGGTCTACGCGATCATCAAGGGCGGCGAGCTCGCCACGATCGCGAGCGCCGAGGTGCTGCTCACCGGGTTGGCCGGTGCCGCCTTGCTCGGCCTGTTCGTCTGGTACGAGCGGCGCAGCGACCACCCGGCGCTGGACGTGAATCTGTTCAACAACCGGATCTTCTCCGCATCCGCGGTCACCATCGGCCTGGCGTTCTTCGCGCTGATGGGCGTGACCTTCTTCATGGTGTTCTACCTGCAGATCGTGCGCGGGTTTACGCCGCTGCAGGCCGGCCTGTGGTTCCTGCCATTCGCCGCTGCCCAGATGGTGTTCGCGCCGTTGAGCGCGTCGATGGTCAAGCGGTACGGCATCCGATCGGTGGCCACCGCCGGCCTCGCGCTCGTCACGCTGAGCTTCGTCGGCTACCAGCTCGTCGGTGTCAACTCGCCGATGTGGATCCTCGCCTTGGTGTTCTTCCTGCAGGGCGTCGGGATGGCCAACATCATGCCGCCGGCCACGACCGCGATCATGGGGACGCTGCCACCGCAGCGCGCCGGCATCGGATCCGCGGTGAACAACACGGTCCGGCAGGTCTCCGGCGCACTCGGCGTCGCGATCCTCGGGTCGATCCTGTCGGTGCAGTACCGCGACCAGATCAGCCCGCACTTGACCGGGCTGCCGGCCCAGGCCAAGGAGACGGCGGCCGAGTCGATCGGGGCGACCATGGGCGCAGCGACGCAGGCCGGCCCGGATGCGCTTGCGCAGATCCAGCCTGTTGCGTACCACGCGTTCGTCGACGCGATGCACGTGACCGCGGGATTCTCGACCCTGGTGGCGCTGCTGGCTACCGTTCTGGTGTTCCGATTCCTGCCCAAGCGGATCGAGCTAGCGACGCCGGCGATCCCGGCCCAGGCGTCCGCGCCGCGGGAGCCGGTCGAGTCCCCGGCCAGCGTATGAGGCCATGGAGGCGGAGAACGGCGATGAGTGTGCACGAGGAAGTTGAGGCTCGGCCCGCGACCCGGTCACCCGAGGACCGGGCGGCGTCCAAGGCGTCGGAGGATCGGGCCGAGCCGGCCGGTCCCCGAATCGGCCGGCCGCGGAGCGAGACCGCCGAGCGGGCCATCATCGAGGCGACGCTCGACCTGATCGCCGCCGATGGGATTGCCGCGGTCTCGATGGAGGGTGTGGCCGCCAAAGCCGGCGTCGGCAAGACCACGATCTACCGGCGCTGGCCGAACAAGGAGGCGTTGATCTGCGACGCCGCAGCGAGCCTCAAGGCGCCGCTACCCGAGCTGCCTGGCAGGTCGGTGCGCGAGGATCTGCTGCTGCTGGCCAGGGCCATGCATGCCAGCCGGAGCTCCGATCGGTCCGCCCGGTTGTTGTCCTGCCTGCATTCGGAGGCGCACCGCTACCCGGAGTTGGCCGCCCGCTACAAGCAGACGGTGATCGAACCGCGCCGGGAGGCGGTGCGCGAGGTGCTCCGGCGCGGTGTGCAAGCCGGTGAGCTGCGCGACGATCTCGACATCGACACGATGCGGGTGCTGTTCAGCGCGCCGTTGCTCTACCGTGCGCTGGCCAGGTCGGACGATTTCCCGACCGAGGATCTCGCGGAGGCAGTTGTGGACACCGTGCTCGCCGGACTGCGACCGCGCGCGGCTGAGTCCAAGAGCACCGAGGCCTAGGAACCGGGTCGGATCCGTTCCCGCCACCGGTTGGTGATCGGGAGCCGGCGATCCCGGCCGAACGCCTTGAACGAGATCTTGGGGCCGGGCGGGTACTGGCGCCGCTTGTATTCGGCCGCGTCCACCATCCGTAGCACCTGCTCGACCAGCCCCGACGCGAACCCGGCCGCGATCAGGTCGGCGACGCCGCGGTCCTGCTCCACGTAGTCCTCGAGGATGTCGTCGAGTAGGTGGTAGGGCGGCAGCGAGTCGGTGTCGAGCTGGCCGGGCCGCAGCTCGGCCGAGGGTGGCTTGCTGATCGAGTTCTCCGGTATCGGTGGCCGCTGGCCGTGCTCCTCGGCCGACTTGTTCCGCCAGGCCGCCAGCCGCCAAACCAGCGTCTTGGGCACGTCCTTCAACGGTGCGAAGCCGCCGACCGAGTCGCCGTACAGGGTGGTGTAGCCGACCGCGAGCTCGCTCTTGTTGCCGGGCGCGAGCACCAGGTGGCCGTACTGGTTCGACAGCCCCATCAGCACTGTGCCGCGTACCCGGGCCTGCAGGTTCTCCTCGGCCAGCCCGGTGAGCTCGAGATTGGCCAGGTAGGACGCGACCATCGGCTCGATCGGCACCACCCGGTAGTGCAGCCCGAGCCGCCCGGCCAGGTCGGCGGCGTCCGAGCTGGAATGCTCGGAGGAGTACCGGCTCGGCATCGAGATGCCGTGGACCGCGCCCGCGCCGAGCGCGTCGGTCGCGATCGTCGCGGTTAGCGCCGAGTCGATGCCGCCGGACAGCGCGACCACCACCGAGCGGAAACCGTTCTTGACCGTGTAGTCGCGCACGCCGGTGACCAGGGCCGCGTAGATCTCAGCCTCGTCGGTCAGCCGCTCCGCGACCGGGCCGGGCTGCGGCGGGTAGCTGGGCAGCGGCTCGGCACTGATCTCGGTGCGCACGATCTGGATGCCAGCGCTCACTTCGGGCATCGGCTGGGCGGGGATGGCCGCGCCCGACTTCGCCTCGGCCAGGTCCAGGTCGAGCACCAGCAGGTCCGCGACGAACTGCGGGCCTCGCGCGAGCACCTGGCCGAACTCGCTGACCACGATCGAGTCGCCGTCGAAGACCAGCTCGTCCTGTGCGCCGACCATGTTCACGTACGCCAGCGGGCAGCCGGCCTCGGCCGCGCGCCGAGCGGTCAGCTCCAGGCGCACGTCGTCCTTGTTGAGCTCGAACGGCGAGGCGTTGACCACTAGGAGCAGACCAGCCTGCGCCTGGCTTGTGACCGCGACCGGCCCGCCGTCCTGCCAGATGTCCTCGCAGATGGTCAGCGCCACGTCGACGCCCTGCAACCGGGTGACCGACAGCGTCGAACCGGGCTGGAAGTTGCGGTACTCGTCGAAGACGCCGTAGTTGGGCAGGTGGTGCTTGGTCGCTCTGGCCACCACCCGTCCCCGGTGCAGCCAGGCCGCGGCGTTGCTCGGCTTGTCGGCCGGCGTTGCGCCAGCCGCGGTAGCCGGCCCGGTGTCGGGGCGGTCGTCCAAGTAGCCGACGACGACCGGGATCTCGCCGAGCCCGGCCGCAACGAGGTGGGACGGCAGCGCCTCGAGCGCATGCCGCGACGCGGTGACGAACGAGTGCCGTAGCGCCAGGTCCTCGACCGGGTAGCCGGTGAGCATCATTTCCGGGAACGCGACCAGATGCGCCCCGCGCTCAACGGCCTGCCGGGTCCAGTGCAGGACGAGCTCGACGTTGCCGTCGATGTCGCCGATCGTCGGGTTGACCTGCGCCAGTGCGAGCCGAAGCGGTGCCACGTATCCGAGCTTACTTGTCGCGGCAACAAGATCAGGAACGGTCACCAAGAATGATCAGGACGGGGTAGGGAGCGAGTCCACCGCATCCAGGGCGAACGCGATGATCTCCGCCTCGTACCGGAGCTGGTCGTACCGCCCGGCCGGCCCGATGTGCGCACCGGCGCCGAGCTCGCACCGGAACAGGATCCGGGACCCGGCCTCGCCATCGGTGGCGCGCAGCTTGGCCACCCACTTGGCCGGCTCGTGCACGCCCACCCGCGGATCGTGCAACGCGCCGGTCGCCAGCAGCGGCGGCCGGCCGGCGGCGTCCGGCACGTTCTCGTACGGCGCATACGCACGCAGCCAGCCGTACTGCTCGGCGATCCGCGGGTCGCCCCATTCGTCCCACTCGTTCACCGTCAGCGGCATGGTCTCGTCCAGCATCGAGTTGACCACGTCCACGAACGGGACCTCGGCGATCACCGCGGCCCACCTGGTCGGCGCCATCGAGTAGGCGGCGCCCTGCAGCAGCCCACCGGCCGACAGTCCACGGGTGACGATCCGGCCCGGCGCCGTCCAGCCGCTGTCGACCAGCGCCGCGGCACAATCGATGAAGTCGGTGAACGTGTTGCGCTTGGCCGCCAGGTGTCCCTGGTCCCACCACCGCCGGCCGCCTTCACCGCCACCGCGGATGTGCGCCGCCGCGAACACCCAGCCGCGGTCGAGCAGGCACGGCAACGCGCTTCGATACTCGGACCCGAATCCCGGGAACAGGCACGCCTCGTATGCGCCGTACCCGTACAGCAGGCACGGGTTCGTCCCGTCCGGGCCGCGATCGGCCCGGTAGGCCAGCGTGACCGGCACCGGCGTGCCGTCGGCAGCCGGCGCCATGATCTGGCTGGTCCGGTACTGGCTCGGGTCGTAGCCGGGGATCTCCTGGCGCTTGCGCAGCCGCCATGCTCCGGTCGCCAGGTCGACGTCGTGCCACTCCTGAGGATCGACCAGCGACTCGGTGAGCACGGTGACGAACCCGGTCCGGTACTCCTCGTTGGTCGCCAGTTCCAGCGTGGTGGTCTCGGTGGCGGGCCAGATCTCGGTGCTCGTACCGGAAGTCCGGTCCAGCACCCGCAGTCCGGTCCGGAAGTCACGGCGGACCTCCAGCACGACGTGCCCGGCGAACACCTGCGCCGAGGTGCGCCGCTCGGCCGGATCCGGGCCGAGCACCTCGGTCCAGCTCGCCCGGCCCGGGCTGCGGACCGGCGCCCGCATCAGCCGGAACTCCGGCGCACCGTCGTTGGTCAGGATGTAGAGCTCCCCGCCGTCCGGACCGGTGCCGTGATCTACGGCGTACTCGTGGCCCTTGCGACGCGGCTCGACGATCACCGGCGGCGACGCCGGCCGGGCAGCGTCAACCAGCAGCTGCTCGATGGTGTCGCGGCAGGCGGACGTGATCACGATCCACTCACCGCTGCGAGTGGTGCGAACATCGAGGTCGTACCGCGCGTCGTCCTCCTGGTAGACCAGCTGGTCGGCGTCGGCCTCGGTGCCGATCTCGTGCCGCCAGATCTGGTAGGGCCGGTAGGCCGCATCGGTGACCGGGTAGAACAGGTGCTGCGAGTCCGCGGACCAGGCGCAGGTGTAGTAGCTGCGCTCGATCCGGTCGGGCAGGTCGGCGCCGGTATCCAGATCGCGGATCCGGAGCTGGTAGATCTCGCCGCCGATCAGGTCGACCGAGTAGGCGAGCAGCCGGTCGTCCGGGCTGACCGAGCGGACGCCGAGCTCGATGTAGTCCGCCCCGGACGCCAGTTCGTTCAGGTCGAGAACGACCGTGCCCGGAATTTCTTCGGTCGGAGCGCGGAGGAACTGCTCGTATTCCTTCCCCTCCACCGTCCGGCTGTAGTAGACAAACGGCCCATGGCGCCACCTTGCCGACTCTTCACTCGCCGGCATCCGGGCTGCCATCTCGTCGAACAGCTCCTGGCGGAGCTCGGCCGTGTGCGCGGTCGCGGCGTCGTAGTAGGCACGCTCCGCGGCCAGGTAGTCGATCAGTTCGGGTCCGCCGACCGACCGCATCCACCCGTAGTCATCGACGACTCGGTCGCCGTGCAGCTCGCGGACGGTGCGGCGCCTGGGCGCGATCGGAGGCTGCTGCGCGGGGTTGTCCATGGTCGGCATGCGGGCGAACGTACCCCAGGTCAGCCAGGGTCTGGACAACAGTTCGGAAACGACGTGATATGCGGCATAGCACTCCTGTCACTTTCGCCCGACGATAATCCCTCTCACTGTGCGGTCGGTGGTGAGGCAAGTCACCTAGCGATCCGGCCGCCGCGGCGGCTCTCCCGGAGGTACACATGACATCCTTGATCACATCAGGATCGGCACGGACCGGCCGGCGGTTAGCCGCCGCGATCGTCGCGCTGGGTCTGGCCGTCCTCCTGCCGGCGACTGCCGCGGTCGCGCAGGACGGTTCACCCTCGCCGGCGGCCAAGAAGGTCTTCACGATCGGGATCCAGCAGGACCCCGACTCGCTCAACCCGTTCAACGGCTTCCTGTCCTCCGCCTACGAGATCCAGGGCATCATGTACGACCTGCTCACCGGCTGGTCGGACGAGGACTTCAGCCCGGTGCCGCAGCTGGCCGACTCCTGGGAGAAGTCCACTGACGGGCTCACCTGGACGTTCAAGATCCACCCCGGGGTGAAGTGGTCGGACGGGCAACCGCTGACCGCGAAGGACGTCGCATACACGTTCAACCGGACCATCAACGGCGAGAACGAGCGCCCGAAGTACGACGCCTACGTCAAGAACATCAAGGACGTCGTCGCCCTCGACGACCTGACCGCCGAGTTCCACCTCAAGGCGGCCGACCCGATCATGGACCACCTGTGGGTCCCGATCATTCCCGAGCACATCTGGAAGGACATCGACTCCAAAGAGGTAACCAGCTTCTCCAACGAGGACAACCCGGTGGGTTCCGGGCCGTTCGTGCTGGCCGAGCGCAAGCCGGGCGAGTTCATCCGGCTCACCGCGAACAAGAGCTACTTCCGGGGCGGACCGAAGATCGACGAGCTGGTGTTCAAGATCTTCGAGGACGAGGACGCGATGGTTCAGGCGCTGCGCAAGGGCGAGATCGACGCGGTCGACTCGCTCGGCGGCACCACGTTCCAGTCGCTGCAGGGCGCGGCCGGGGTGACCACGGTGCAGTCCAAGGGCCTCGGTTTCAACGAGATCGGCATCAACGTCGGTGCCCAGACCGTCGACAACAAGCCGATCGGCGACGGCCACCCGGCGCTGAAGGACCTCGTAGTCCGCCAGGCCATCGCCTACGCGATCGACCGCAACGCGCTGGTCGATCGGGTGCTGCGTGGCCTCGGCGAGCCGGGCTCGTCGATCATGCCGCCCGCGTACGCGGATCTTTACTACACACCTGGCGACAAGGAGTACAAGTTCGACCTGGCCAAGGCGAACTCACTGCTGGACGGCGCCGGGTACACCAGGGGCAGCGACGGCATCCGGGTCGACCCGAACAGCGGCAAGAAGTTGTCGTTCCGGCTGTTCGGCCGCGAGGACTCCGAGGAGTCCAAGGGCAGCGTCCAGTTCGTCCAGGGCTGGCTGAAGGAGATCGGGATTGACGCCAAGGTGACGATTATGGCCGAGGACAAGCTCACCGAGGTGATCGGCGCCGGAGAGTTCGACCTGTTCGAGTGGGGGTGGGGCGTCGAGCCCGACCCGGACTTCCAGGTCTCAACCTTCACCTGTGACCAGCGCAGCTACGAGGACAGCGGCGAGGTCTACGCCGGATGGTCGGACTCCTTCTACTGCAACCAGGCATACGACGGGTTGTACAAGCAGCAGTCAGTCCAGCTCGACCGGCCGCAGCGGGCTGCGACGATCATGCAGATGGAGGACATGCTGTACACCGACCTGCCCTACGTCGTGACCTACTACCAGGACAACCTGCAGGCCTACCGGTCGGACCGGTGGACCGGGCTGAAGCCGGACGCCAGCGGTGCCATCTACTTCGGCTACGGCACCGACCGGTACCGCAGCATCGACCACCCGTCCGAGCCGAGTGACAGTGGCGGCATCAGCACCGGCGTACTTATCGGGGTCGGCGCCGTGGTCGCGATCGGGCTCGTGGCCGGTGGGATCGCGCTGGCCCGTAGCCGGGCTACCGAGGGCGACCGGGAGTAGCCGTACGCAATGGCAACGCAGCTCGACCGAGTCTCGCCGGGGGTGGGTCCCACCCCCGGCGAGACTCCCGCACCAACCCCGCCCGCGCCGGTCAAGAGACGGTTCGCCACCGGTGCGGCTACCGTCATCATCCGTCGCGTTCTCGGCGCGATCGTCAGCCTGTTCGCGGTGCTCGTCTTCAACTTCTTCCTGTTCCGGGTACTCCCCGGGGATCCGGCCAGGAAGCTCGCGCGCAACCGGCACATGTCGGCCGAGCAGGTCATGGAGCTCCGCCGGAGCATGGGCCTGGACCGGCCGTTGGGCGAGCAGTTCTTCACCTACCTCAACCGCCTGGTGCTGCACGGCGATCTCGGGCCCGCGTTCTCCAAGGGCAAGATGCCGGTCGCGGAGTACATCGGGGACCGCATCTGGCCGACAGTTCTGCTGGTCGGCTCCTCCACGATCCTGTCGATCGTGTTCGGGCTCTGGATCGGGATCAAGGGGGCCTGGCAGCGCGGAAGCACATTCGATCGGCTGTCCAACGCGATGTCGTTGACGTTGTACGCGATGCCGATCTTCTGGCTCGGGATCGTGTTTCTCATGGTGATGGCCGGAAACCAGATGGGGCTCGGCCTGTTCCCGACCGGTGGCATGCACGACGTGACGCCGCCCGAGGGTTGGTTTGCCAACGCCCTGGATGTCCTGCACCACCTGTTCCTGCCGTGCCTGACCCTCACACTGGCCTATCTGGCCGAGTTCTCCTTGGTGATGCGCTCGTCGTTGCTCGACGAGATGGGTCAGGACTACCTGACCACGGCGCGCGCGAAGGGGCTGCGCGATCTGAGGGTGCGCCGCCGGCACGCGGTCCCGAACGCGTTGCTGCCGACCACCACGTTGATCTTCCTGCACCTGGGCTTCATCATCTCCGGGGCACTGACCGTGGAGATCGTGTACTCCTGGCCGGGCCTCGGCTTGGCCTCGCTGGAAGCGCTGGAGTTTCCTGACTTCAACCTGTTGCAGGGCATCTTCCTGCTGTTCGCCGTGAGCACCATCGTCTTCAACCTGATGGGCGATCTGCTGCTCGGGGTGCTCGACCCGAGAGTGCGGGAAGCATGAGTGCCGAGGCGACCCCAGCGGTCCAGCGATCGGGTCGGTCGATCGTTTGGACCAGGCGGCGGCGGGCGTTCGCCCGGCACTGGAAGCAGTTCCGCCGGGAACGCGAGGGTCTGGTCGGTCTGATCCTGCTGGCCTTCTTCGCATTTCTCGCGCTCGCCGGACCGTG
>DATAFN010000288.1:0-4645 GCA_036257435.1 Actinomycetes bacterium | reverse complement strand
CACCGACAGCGGCTTGTAGTCGGGCAGCTCGCTGGCGCAGTACTCCATGAGGTCGCCGATGAGCCGCAGGTGCGGCTGGGGTGGGAACAGCCACTCCTTCTGGGCGATGTACTCCTTGAAGATGTCGGTCTGCAGCGTGCCATTGAGCACCGACGGATCGAGTCCTTGCCGCTCGGCAGCCACCACGTACATGCAGAAGATCGGCACCGCGGGGCCGGAGATCGTCATCGAGGTGGTGACCTCGCCCAGCGGGATGTCCGAGAACAGCACGTCCATGTCCCGGGCCGAGTCGATCGCCACCCCGCAGTGGCCGACCTCGCCCAGCGAGCGCGGGTCATCGGAGTCGCGGCCCATCAGCGTCGGCATGTCGAACGCGACCGAGAGCCCGCCCCCGCCGGCCGCGAGGATCATCTTGTAACGCTCGTTGGTCTGGGCCGCGTTGCCGAAGCCGGCGAACTGCCGGATCGTCCAGGCCCGCCCGCGGTAGCCGGTCGGGTAGAGGCCGCGGGTGAACGGGTACTCCCCAGGCCAGCCGACACGCTCGAACCCGGGCACCTCGGATCCCTCGGGCGGCCCGTACACCGGATCGACCTCGGTGCCGGACAGCGTGGTGAAGTCGGCCTCGCGGATCCGGGATGCGGCGTACCGCTCCCGCCAGCGCCGGCGTCCGGCCTCGATCTCGTTGGCTTCCACGCGGATCTCCCCGGATCGGCGACATGTGACGGAACCCGACACGATCTCGTAGTACGTGTCACATTCAGCGTACCCGTCGGTCGCGGCCGCAGACCTCGGTCACGCCGTCGGACCGCCCGATGACTGGAACTCGGCAGGGCGAGGGCGACCCGGGCGCAAGTGGCTCTCGTCACCAGTCTTCCGGCTGGCGCTGCCCGGACGGCCGCTTAACTGCGCTATCCGCCGGCGGGTACCACGGCTCGGCGTCCGGCCCGCGCTGCTGCGGCAGTTCGACCGGCTCGGGCCGCCGACGGCGCATGAGCAGGAACCCACCGACGATGGCGGCCAATCCCGAAACCACCGCGGTGAGCGCTCCGATGAACAGCTGCGGCATCTCGAACGCGACCGTCACTGTCACATCGAGACCCTCGGTCCCATCGGCACGCATCAGCACGACTCGCCAGTCGCCATCGGTCGATGGCCAGATCATCTCCTGGGAACCCTTGCCCTGGATGCTGGCCACCCACAGCCCGGCCGGAGCGGGCGGCGGCAACGGACTTGGCGTGCCCGGTCCGGCCTCCTGTTTCGGCGTGAAGGGCAGCGAGGTCACCCGAACAACCTCATGCGCAGTGCCGTCGAGGAAGTCGGCGACGTCCTCCGCCGGCCCGACGCCCGCGAACACCGCCGCGTCGTCGTGGCCGGTGACGGTCAGATGCACGGTGGGTCCGACGAACCGGAACAGCTCGTTCGTCACCACGGCCGCGGCAGTGTCGGTACTGATCCGCGTGGGTTCCGACCGTACGGTGTCGTCCGGTCCCACGTACGCGGCGACGGCCGCACCGACGAGCGCGATGAGCAGCCCGAGCCCTACGGCCAGACCACCGGCGATCTTTCGTGCCCGGCGCATCGCTGCCATGTCCCCTGGTGGGTTCCGCATTGTTACCGAGGCGTGATGCTAGCGCTCCTCGTGACCGGTGAGTCCCCGTTTACCGCGCTGGGGGCGGCCGGCGTGGATGGCCCCGGGTCGGCGCACCCGGTGCCGGCCGCGGAGCCCTACCCGTCGGGGGCCGCTAGCTCAGACAGGTTTTCCACCAGCTCGTCGGCCGCCTGGTACGGGTCGAGCTCACCGCCCAACACCCGCCCGGCCAGCACGTCCAGACGCTGGTCGCCATGCAGGTCGCCAATCCGCTCCCGCAATGCGGTGACCGCGATGGCCTCGATCTCGTCGCACACCCGCCGACGCCGGCGCCGATCGAGCTCACCCGTACCGGCCAGCCAGGACCGGTGCCTCTCCAGCGCCTCGATCAGCTCGTCCACGCCCTCGCCGCGAATCGCAACGGTCCGCACGATTGGCGGACGCCAGTCGCCGGGCGCGCGCCGCTCACCGAGCGCGAGCATGTTGCCGAGGTCGCGCACGGTCGCGTCGGCGCCATCCCGGTCGGCCTTGTTGACCGCGTACACGTCGCCGATCTCGAGGATCCCGGCCTTGGCCGCCTGGATCCCGTCGCCCATGCCGGGCGCGAGCAGCACGACCGTGGTGTCGGCTTGCCCGGCGATCTCCACCTCGGACTGCCCGACGCCGACGGTCTCGACCAGGATCACCTCGAAGCCGGCGGCGTCGAGCACCCGCAACGCCTGCGGAGTGGCCCAGGCCAGCCCACCGAGGTGTCCGCGGGACGCCATCGAGCGGATGTACACATCCGGGTCCGTCGCGTGCTCCTGCATACGGACCCGGTCACCGAGCAGCGCGCCCCCGGAGAACGGCGAGGACGGATCGACGGCCAGCACCCCGACCCGCTTGCCCAGCCGGCGGAAGCCGGTGACCAGGGCGGCGGTCGAGGTCGACTTGCCCACTCCGGGCGCCCCGGTGATGCCGATCACGTAGCCACCGCCGGTGTGCCCGACCAGCGCCGCCATCACGTCGCGCAGCACCGGCGAGGCGTCCTCGACCAGCGAGATCAGCCGGCCGACGGCCCGCGGTTGCCCTTTGCGGGCCCGCTCGACCAGGTCGGCGACGTCGACGCCCGGCGCCCGCCGGGCGCTAGTCGGCTGCCCGGTGCCGGAGTCTTGATGACCGGGCCCCGACGACGAGTCGTCGTCAGCCATGCCGGCCGATCAGCCCGACGCCGGTGGGACTCGCAGCACCAGTGCATCGCCTTGGCCGCCACCGCCGCACAGCGCCGCAACTCCGACCCCGCCGCCGCGACGCCGCAGCTCGTGCACCAGGGTCAGCGCGATCCGGGCGCCGGACGCACCGATCGGGTGCCCGAGCGCGATCGCGCCGCCATTGACGTTGACCTGGTCGGGAGCCAGCCCGAGCTCCCGCATCGACTGGATCGCCACCGATGCGAAGGCTTCGTTGATCTCGACGAGATCCAGGTCGGCGGTGTCGATGCCGTCCTTGGTCAGCGCCGCCTTGATCGCGTTCGCGGGCTGCGACTGCAGCGAGTTGTCGGGACCGGCCACGCTGCCGTGCGCGCCGATCTCGGCCAGCCAGGACAGACCAAGCTGCTCGGCCTTCGCCTTGCCCATCACTACGACCGCGGCCGCGCCATCCGAGATCTGAGACGAGCTGCCGGCGGTGATCGTGCCGTCCTTGCTGAACGCAGGGCGCAGCTTGCCCAGGCCCTCGGCAGTGGTGTCAGCCCGGATTCCCTCGTCCTCGGCGAACAGGATCGGGTCGCCCCTGCGCTGCGGGATCTCGACCGGGACGACCTCGTCCTCGAACGTGCCGTTCTTCTGCGCCTCGGCGGCGCGCTGGTGGGAGCGGGCCGAGAACGCGTCCTGTTCCTCCCTGGAGATACCGAGCTTGGCGTTGTAGTGCTCGGTCGACTCACCCATTGCGATCTTGTCGAACGCATCGGTCAGGCCGTCGTACGCCATCGCGTCCAGCAGTTCGATCGAGCCGTACTTGTATCCGCCGCGGGACTTCGGCAGCAGGTGCGGGGCGTTGGTCATCGACTCCATCCCGCCGGCCACCACGACCTCGACCTCACCGGCCCGGATGAGCTGGTCGGCCAGCGCGATCGCGTTCAGACCGGACAGGCACACCTTGTTGATCGTGATCGACGGAACTCCCATCGGGATACCGGCGGCGACCGCGGCCTGGCGGGCCGGTAGCTGGCCCGCTCCGGCCTGCAGCACCTGGCCCATGATCACGTAGTCCACCTGGTCCGGCGCTACCCCGGCGCGCTCGAGCGCCGCCCTGATGGCCACGCCACCCAGATCGGCTCCGGAGAAGTCCTTCAAGGAGCCGAGTAGCCGGCCCATCGGGGTACGGGCACCGGCGACGATCACAGAGCTAGCAGCCATGGCGGCGCCTCCATGCGGGGTATGCGGATAGCTTGATGACACGATATCTCCGCGCCGGCAAGCCGGCGTCACAGCTCGGGCCCAGCGGCGTCCGAGTATCGGTTACCTCCGCGTCGAGCGGGGACTACCGTCTTTGCGGAGTTCGACCGAAGCTAGGAGCTGTGTTCACCCGCATCGATCATGTCGGCATTGCGGTCCGGGACCTGGACCAGGCGATCGCGTTCTACCGCCAGGCGTTCAATCTCGAGCTCGTACACGAAGAGATCAACGAGGAGCAGGGGGTGCGCGAGGCGATGCTGGCCGTCGGCGAGTCGGGATCGTACGTCCAGCTGCTGGCGCCGCTGAGCGAGGACTCCCCGATCGCGAAGTTCCTGGCCGATCGTGGCGAGGGCATCCAGCAGGTCGCATACGCGGTCGCGGACATCGACGCTGCCTGCCGGACACTGCGAAGCCGGGGGCTGCGGCTGCTCTACGAACAACCCCGCCGAGGTACCGCCGGATCACGAGTGAACTTCATCCATCCCAAGGACGCCGGTGGCGTGCTGGTCGAGCTGGTCGAACCGGCAGCTCCGCAGCCACCGGAGTCACCGCCCAGGTCTGGTCGTTCGGGGTCCGATCTGCGCAACCGTTAGCCCATCACCGCGGTATATCTGGAAAAATC
>DATAFN010000238.1:0-2572 GCA_036257435.1 Actinomycetes bacterium | reverse complement strand
CAGCTTGCCGATCGCTGAACCGGCGCCGTACCGCTGCGCAAGCTCCAGGGTCTGCCGGGTGGCCGAGTCGGCCGCGGCAGCCGCACCACCGCCGGCTTCCAGCCAGGCGATCTCAGCCGCGGCGGATGCGACCGGAAGGAGGAGCTGGATCTCCCCGGCGGACTCGGCGACTGCACGCGCCTCCCGTAGCGGCCCATGGTGATCGGGATCGCCACGGCGCACCCGAAGCAGCGCGACCACGGCCAGGGCCAGCACGTGGGCCACCGCGTTCGTGTTCGGCGACCGCAGGATCGTGGCCGTCGCCTCGGTCGCTTCGTCCCAGCTGCCCTGGTCGAGTAGGCGGCGGGCCCGATGGCCGAGGATCTCGAACTGCCACGCATCCAGGCCGTGCTCGAGGCAGTAGTCGACGCCGTCCCGCCCGTATGCCGCGGCCCGGGCATAGTCGCGCCTGCGCACCGAGGCCCAGGCGAGGTGGATGTAGGCGCGGCCGGCTTGCTCCCGGACGCCCCACTGCTGGCAGAGCTCGAGGCTGCGTTCGAGTTGCAACCTGCCCGCGTCCATACCGAGCAGGTAGTTCATGGTTCCGACCGAGTTCATCGCATGGACGAGGCTCTCCCGATCGTCGAGCCGCCCGGCCAGCTCCAGCGCCCTGGCACCCCACTCCCGGGTCGCCGCGGCGTCCTCGTGATTCAGCGCGAGCATCGCCCGGTTGGCGTAGGCGAGCGCGAGCTCAGGACTGGGGTCCAGCGGCTCCAGCACCTCGAGGGCCGCCCGTCCCGCCCCAGCCGCGTCCGCGACAAGGCCGAAGCAGCGCATGTTCGCCGACATGGCCCGGAGTGCATCGCCTTCCCGACGCCGGTCGCCGAGCCGCCGATAAGCGTCGATCGCTGCCTGGCGGTCCTCGATCGCCGCGCGATAGTCGCCGGTGAGGTGGCACGCGGCCGACCGCAGGGAGTGCAGCTCCGCGCTCTGCTCATCGGTGAGTCCCGCGCCAAAGCGCAGCGCTCGCGCATACTGTGCCGCCGCCTCGCGATGCGAGCCGAGCCTGGCCGCGATCGCGGCTGCCGCTGGAGCGAAGCGCAATACCGCATCGGCGTCGCCCGCAGCTTCGGCATGATGCGCCAGCCGCGCCGGATCCACCGGCTTGCGGTGCGCGTCGGACAACAGGGCCAGTGCGGCGCGGTGCAGCGCCACGCGTCGGGTCGGTGGCAGCGTGATCTCGATCGCCATCCGGGCCAGCTCGTGCCGGAACGCCATCCCGCCCGGCGTCGTGGTCAGCACGCCAGACGCCAAGCATTCCTCGACCCCGTCGATGGCGTCCGGCTGGAGCTCCTCTAGGAGCGTGACCTCGACCCCGGCCGGCGCGACCGCAACGGCTTCGATCAGGCGCCGTGCCATTGGCGTCAACCGAGCCACGCGCGCGAGCACAGCGTCCTGCACCGTCTGCGGGACGGTGCCACCGCCGGCGGCCAGCACCTCACTGACGAAGAACGGGTTGCCGCCGGTACTGCGAAACAACTCGACCGGATCGACACCGTGCGGCGCGGCGAGCTCGGCGACGGCATCGGCCGACAGCGCCTCGAGACTCAGCCGCACGACTCCCGGACTGGTAGCCAGCTCGCCGGCGAGCAGCCGGAGCGGATGCATCCGGTCGAGCTGGTCGTCGCGGTAGGTGCCGATGATCAGCACCGGGACGGTATCGAGGCGGCGCGCGAGCAACCGGACCACGTCCAGCGTCGCGTCGTCGGCCCAGTGCAGGTCTTCCAGTACCAGGATCGACGGGCGGGCTGAGCGCAGCTCATCGAGCAGGCTGGTCGCAATCTCGTAGGGCCGGCCGCCGGCCGCGATGACGTCCTGGAGTCGCCCGCTGGTAGTGGCGATGTCCAGGAATGGTCCGAGCGGGTGCGGGGTCGCCAGTGCATCGCAGGCACCCAGCCGGATCTGTACCGGTTGCTGCATGCAGAATCGCTGCACCAGTGCGGTCTTACCGACGCCCGCCTCGCCGCCGATGAGCGCGAACCGGCCGGAAGAGCTCGTCCTGACCGCGTCGAGATGGCGCTGCAGAGCTGCGAGCTGCGTGCCGCGCTCGAGTAGGTGCCCCACCCCGACACTCGGTTCCGAAAGTACCGGCACGAGTCACATAGTTACTGGGGCAACGACCACCGCGCAATCGGACACTGCCGCGCGACTGCGTCGCCGGCGGTCCTGCACAGGTCGGCCCGGAGCCCGGTCGGGGGTTACCCCTACCAGAATCCCCGGGCTACCCCGAGCGGGAATCCGGGCGGCCGCCGGATAGGTTCGGACACCCGCCGTTCGTAGCGTCGAAGCACGGGCAACACCGCTGCCCAGAAGACGTTTCGAGGGGATTCCGATGCGACCGGACGCCGCACCTAGGTCCGTACGACCACACCGCAACATCGCTGGCACGTTAGCGCGATGGTCCGCCCGGCACCGAGCCACCGCCATTCTCGGCTGGCTCGCGTTCGTCGTGGTGGTCACCGTCGTCGGGTCCTCGATCGGGACCACCATGCTGAAGGATTCCGAGATCGGGTCGGGTGACTCGCAGAAGGCC
>DATAFN010000162.1:0-4256 GCA_036257435.1 Actinomycetes bacterium | reverse complement strand
CCAGGTCCGCCGGGCGAACTCGGTCCAGCCCTCGCGCAGCTCGACCAGGAACGAGCGGCGCGGCGCCGGGATCCGGGGCGGGACCCGCATCAGCGCGAGGAAGAACGCGCTCACAGCGAACGTGCCCGAATCGATCGCGATCGCCCAGCCCGGGCCGACCGTCACGAGCAGGATGCCGGCGATGACGGGCCCGGCGACCATGCCCGCCGCCCGCGTCATCGCGTACCACCCGTTCGCGCTCTGCAGGTTCGCCGGGCTCACCACCGCCGGCATCAGCGCGGTCCAGGCCGGATAGAACGCGGCGGTGGCCAGCCCGTACACCGCCTGCAGGACGACCAGGTGCCAGATCTCCGCCTGACCGGTGAGCAGCAGCACGGCCAGCAGCGCCTGGACGCCGGCGCGCACCAGGTCCGACCCGAGCAGCACCGCCCGCCGCGGTAACCGGTCGGCCAGCACCCCTCCGACCAGCAGGAAAGCGACCATCGGCACCGACTTCGCGGCCAGCACGAGGCCCAGGTCGGCCGCCGAGTCGGAGATGCCGAGCACGGCGAACGCGAGCGTGACGCCGAGCAGACCGTCACCGAGCACCGAGACCAGCTGGCCGGCGTACAGCAGCCGGAACTGCCTCTCGCCGAGCGCGCCGAGGTGCTGTCGGACCGGCATGGCAGGATCCTTGCCGAGGCCACCGACAACCGGTGCACCGGCCCCGACCGCTGGAGTGATCAGATGCCACGTCAGGTCGACGAGTCGTTCACCGCGCTCCCGTTGCGGCCACTGGCCGATGCGGCGCTGGAGCGGGCACGCGAGCTCGGAGCCGAACACGCCGACTTCCGGGTGGAACGGGTGCGCAGCCAGTACCTGCGACTGCGTGACGGCCGGCTGGAGACCGCGCACGACGGGGAGGACACCGGCTTCGCGGTCCGGGTCGTGCACGACGGCAGCTGGGGGTTCGCCTCGGCGGCCGACCTGAGCGCCGACGCCGTGGCCAAGGCCGCGCAGACCGCGGTGGAGCTCGCCCAGCTGTCCGCCGGGCTGTCCAGCGAGCGAGTCGAGCTGGCCGACGAGCCGGCCTACGGTGACGTGCAGTGGGTGTCCGCGTACGACGTCGACCCGTTCGAGATCCCCGACCAGGACAAGATCGGCTGGCTGGCCGAGCACAGTGCCGGGCTGCTCGCCCACGACGGAGTCGCGCATGTCGACGCAACCCTGTTCGCGGTCAAGGAGCAGAAGTTCTACGCCGATCTGGCCGGCACCAGCGCCACCCAGCAACGGGTCCGGATCGGTCCCGAGTTCAGCGCGACCGCGATCGACAAGGAGAGCGGCCGGTTCGACACGATGCGCACGAACGCACCACCGGTCGGCCGCGGCTGGGAGTTCGCGACCGGCGCGGACGGCGCCTGGGACTGGACTGGCGAGTTGGCCCAGCTGCCCGGGTGGCTGGCCGAGAAGATGGCCGCGCCCAGCGTCGAGCCGGGCCGCTACGACCTGGTCGTCGACCCGACCAACCTGTGGCTGACTATTCACGAGTCGATCGGGCACGCCACCGAGCTCGACCGCGCGCTTGGCTACGAGGCGGCGTACGCCGGCACCTCGTTCGCGACGTTCGACCGGCTCGGCTCTCTGCAGTACGGCAGCCCGCACATGCACGTGACCGGCGACCGCACGGTCGAGCACGGCCTGGCCACGATCGGCTACGACGACGAGGGGGTCGCCGGCCAGTACTGGGACCTGGTCAGGGACGGCGTCCTGGTCGGCGACCAGCTCGACCGGCGGATGGCCCGGATGAAGGGGTTCGGCCGTTCCAACGGCTGCGCGTTCGCCGACTCGCCCGGGCACGTGCCGATCCAGCGGATGGCGAACGTCTCGCTCCAGCCGAACCCGGCCGGCGGCTCGACCGACGACCTGATCGCCGGCGTGGAGCACGGCATCTACGTGGTCGGCGACAAGTCCTGGTCCATCGACATGCAGCGCTACAACTTCCAGTTCACCGGTCAGCGGTTCTACGCGATCCGGGGCGGCCGGCTCGCCGGGCAGCTGCGCGATGTCGCCTACCAGGCCACCACCACCGATTTCTGGGGGTCGATGGCCGCGGTCGGCGGGCCGCAGACCTACCTGCTGCACGGCGCGTTCAACTGCGGCAAGGGCCAGCCCGGCCAGGTCGCGGCGGTCAGCCACGGCTGCCCGAGCGCGATGTTCACCTCGGTCAACATCCTCAACACGCTCCAGGAGGCCGGACGATGACCGATCGGGCGGCGATGACTGCGCAGGACACAGTCGAGCGGGTGCTCGAGCTGTCCAAGGCGGACGGCTGCATCGTGATCGCGGACGAGAAGAGCAGTGCGAACCTGCGCTGGGCCGGGAACACGCTGACCACCAACGGTGCGACCAGCTCCCGCCAGCTCACCGTGATCGCTTCGGTCAACGGGGCGACCGGTGTGGCGGCCGGCGTGATCTCGCGCAGCAACGTCACCGCCGATCAGCTGGAGTCCGTGGTCCGTGCGGCCGAGTCGGCCGCCGTCGGCGCCGGTCCGGCCGACGACGCATGCGCGCTCGTCGAGCCCGGTGGCGGTGCCAGCGAGCACGGCTGGGCCGATCCGCCGGCGGAGACCGACATCCAGGTCTTCGGCCGGTTCGCACCCGAGCTCGGCGAGGCGTTCGCGAGGTCCCGGGCCGCCGGGCGCCGGCTGTACGGCTTCGCCGAGCACCTCACCACGACCAGCTACCTCGGTTCGTCGACCGGGCTACGGCTGCGGCACGATCAGCGCTTCGGCAGCGTGACCGTGAACGGCAAGGCCGAGCCCGGCGGTTCGGCCTGGGTCGGGGCTGCCACCGACGACTTCAGCGACGTCGACGTGGCCGTGCTCGACGCCGACCTGGCCCGGCGGCTCGAGTGGGGCCGGCGCACGGTAGAGCTGGAGCCGGGCCGCTACGAGACGCTGCTGCCGCCGACCGCGGTGGCCGACCTGATGATCCCGCTGTACTGGTTCGCCGGCGGCCGGGACGCCGAGGAAGGCCACACCGTGTTCTCCCGGGCCGGTGGCGGTACCCGGGTCGGCGAGCGCCTAGCCGACGTTCCGGTGACGTTGCGCAGCGACCCGGAAGCGACCGCGCCCGGGCTGACCTGCGCGCCATTCGCGCTGACCCACGCCTCCGGCCGGACCGAGTCCGTGTTCGACAACGGGCTACCGCTCGCGCCGACGAACTGGATCAGCGACGGCACGCTGTCCACGCTGATCCACACTCGCTCGTCCGCCAGCGAGCTGGCCGTGCCCGTCGCCCCGCCGATCGGCAACCTGATCCTCGACGGTCCGGCCGGCGGTCGGACCCTGCCGGAGATGATCGCCGCCACCGAGCGTGGGCTGCTGCTCACCTGCCTGTGGTACATCCGCGAGGTCGATCTGGAGACCTTGCTGCTGACCGGACTGACCAGGGATGGCGTCTACCTGATCGAGGGCGGCGAGGTGGCCGGGCTGGTCACGAACTTCCGGTTCAACGAGAGCCCGGTCGACCTGCTCGGCCGACTCGCCGAGGTAGGTCGCACCGAAGTGACGCTGCCACGGGAGTGGGACGAGTACGGTGTGCGGACCGCGATGCCGCCGATCCGGATTCCGGACTTCAACATGAGCACGGTCAGCCAAGCGTCGTAGCCGGCCGGTGCGGCACACACACCGTAGAGATCGTCCGAGGGAGTGCTATGACCATCGAGCCGGTGCCTGGTCCCCCGCTCGTGACACCGCAGGCAGAGTCGCAGGCGGCTCGGCTGATCCGCGACGAGAGCGTCCGGCGTGCGTTTGCGCTGGTCGAGCACATCGAGCGGATCCCGCAGCGGGAGTACCTGGCTCGATACCAGGATCGGCTGGCCGCGGAGGCCAGGTGGGCAAGGGCGACGTTGTCCCCGCTGGCGGAGTGGCCGGGCGCGCCCGGCTTCTACCTCAGGATCATGACAAAGGACGGCAACTTCACCCGGGTGCGGCGGATGCTCGACTTCGTCATGCCCGGCGATCGGGTGCTCGACATCGGCTCGGGCCGCGGCTACCTCACCGGCATTCTGCTGCGGGACAGCCCGCTGAAGTCCTACACCGGTATCGATATCGTGGAAAAGGACATCGCCTCGGCCAAGTCGATGATCGAGTTCAACGACCTCGGCGGGCGGCTCGCGCGACTCGAGCTGAAGAACGTCTACGACCTCACGCCGGACTGGGTTGCTGAGCACGACCCGAGCTTGGTGATCATGCTGGAGATGCTGGAACACCTAC
>DATAFN010000228.1:0-9318 GCA_036257435.1 Actinomycetes bacterium | reverse complement strand
AGAGTTCGCCACGACCAGCGCGTTCCTGGACAACCATGCCTCGCTCGGCGTCTCTCGCAAGCTCGGTTACCGACCGGACGGGATCGAGCGGCAGTCCCGCCGCGGCGAAGCGGTGACGCTGCAGCGGATGCGCCTGGACCGCGCCCAGTGGGAAGCGAGCCGGAGCACGCAGATGGACATCGATGGCCTGACCGGCTGCTTCGGATTCTTCGGGCTTCCCGAGCCGGGCGGGCAGCCCGGCGACCCGCAGTCAGGGGGTTCCGGGCCACCCGCACAACTGATTCCGGCGCCATAGCCAGCTAGCTCCGGTGCCGTTGCCGGCTGGTTCCGGGGCCTTTGCCGGCCGGTTCCGGTGCCGTTGCCGATCGGGTCAGAGGCCCGTCAGCCGGCCCTCCAGGTAGGACTGCACCTGGTCGATGCCGATCCGCTCCTGCCGCATCGAGTCACGCTCCCGCACGGTCACCGCGTTATCGGTAAGCGTGTCGAAGTCGACGGTCACGCAGAACGGGGTACCGATCTCGTCCTGCCTGCGGTAGCGGCGACCGATCGCGCCGGCGTCGTCGAAGTCAACCGCCCAGTGGAAACGCAACGCAGCGGCCAGGTCGCGGGCCTTCGGGGACAGCTCGGCGTTGCGGGATAGCGGCAGGACCGCCACCTTCACCGGAGCCAGCCGCGGGTCGAGTCGCATGACCGCGCGCTTTTCCATCTCGCCCTTCGCGTTCGGAGCCTCGTCTTCCGCGTACGCATCGAGGATGAACGCCAGCACCGCCCGGGTGAGGCCGGCCGCCGGCTCGACCACGTACGGCACCCAGCGCTCCTTCGTCTCCGGGTCGAAGTAGGACAGGTCCACGCCGGAGTGCTTGGTGTGCGTGGTCAGGTCGAAGTCGGTGCGGTTCGCGATGCCTTCCAACTCCGCCCACTCCGAGCCACCGAACCGGAACCGGTACTCGATGTCCACGGTCCGCTTCGAGTAGTGCGACAGCTTCTCCTTCGGGTGCTCGTAGCGGCGCAGATTCTCCTCGCGGAGACCGAGGTCGACGTACCAGTTCCAGCGCTCGTTGATCCAGTACTCGTGCCATTCCTCGTCGGTCCCGGGCTTGACGAAGTACTCCATCTCCATCTGCTCGAACTCGCGCGTGCGGAAGATGAAGTTGCCCGGGGTGATCTCGTTACGGAACGACTTGCCGACCTGGGCTATGCCGAACGGCGGCTTCTTGCGTGCCGAAGCCTCGACGTTCTTGTAGTTGGTGAAGATGCCCTGCGCGGTCTCCGGACGCAGGTAGTTCAGCGCGGTCTCGTCCTCCACGGCGCCCAGGTGGGTGCGGACCAGCCCGTTGAACATCCGCGGATCGGTGAACCGGCCCCTGGCTCCGCAGCTCGGACAGTTGATGCTGGCCAGGCCCTGCTCCGGTGGGTGCCCGTGCTTCTCCTCGTACGCCTCTTCCAGCTGATCGGCCCGCCACCGCTTGTGGCAGTTCAGGCACTCGGTCAGTGGATCCACGAACACCTCGACGTGACCGGAGGCGACCCAGACCTCTGGGGCGAGGATCACCGCCGAGTCGATGCCGACGATGTCGTCCCGCAGCTGCACCATGCTCCGCCACCACTGCCGGCGGATGTTCTCCTTCAGCTCGACACCGAGCGGACCGTAGTCCCAAGCGGAGCGCTGGCCGCCGTAGATCTCACTGGACGGGTAGACGAAGCCGCGGCGCTTGCTGAGGCTGACGATGGTGTCGATGCGGTCGGCGGGCATTGATCAACGCTCCATCCGGCTGGGTGTCGGCGGGGAAAGGGGCAAGCGTAGCGGCCACGGCGGACGTGGCGCTGCTCGATATCGGTCGAGCCCGCGCACCCTAGAGGTCGGTGGCGACCTCGGGTGCCGCGGCCTGCCCCAGCCCAACCGTACCGGCATCGGAGGCTCGGCTGCTCCCGGATTCCGCTGGTAGCAGCCCGGTATTGCGGTCCTCGGCGTAGAAGACTTCGAACGCGGACGGCTCGTCGCAGGCTGTCGACAACAGCGCAACCGCATCGACTCGCACCTGGTATGCGCTCAACGCCCGGCGGTACGAGCCAACGTCGGTCCACTCGGTGGAGATCACCCAAAGCGTCGGATCGTCGGTCGCCCGACCGATCCGCCCGCCCCGATAGCCGGCCTGGCCGGCCAGCGCGGCGAGCGCGCGCTTGGCCGCCGCCAGGAAGTCGCGGGCCTGCGCTTCGGGATTCCGATGCCTTGTGACGACGAGCATGGGCCTATCGTGCCCTCGGGCCGCCGGCTACCCCGAGCCGGCCCGCAGTCACTTGGCGATCAGGTCGGCCGGGCACACCCGCGCCGGGTCTCGTCATGCGGCATCACCGTCACAGCAGTCATCGTGCTCCCCCGTTGGTAGCCGGTGCCAGCCCAGTGTGCCGGGAACCTCGCACGCACGCAGAAGTGATCCACAGCCTCGGCCGCCGGCTGTGCATAACGTGCCTTCGGGCTGGCCGACCGGGCAGGATGGTCGCTTGCACCGACTTCGAAGGAGCGCCGCACGTGTCGAAGAACCGCCGCAGCCGCCGGCCAGTCCGGCGTCCGGGCACCGCGCGCCAGCCCGGCTCCGCCGCCGGTCCCGGACCGCACCCGGCTGACCAGCACTCACCCCAGCGGCGCGCGGCTGATTCGGGCGGCCCGCCGATGCGGGGAGCCCGCGCCGCCCTGGAACGGAGCAGCGCACCGCTCCTGCTGCGCATGTCTGTGCTCCCCGGCTGGCTGGTCCCGGTACTGATGCTGGCGATCGCGGTGGTTGGGCTGCTGGTGGGTGGTTCGGTGGGGTTCGCGCTGCTCCTGGTGATTGCGCTGTTCCTGGCTTGGCTCGCCGCCCTGTCCTGGCCGGTGCTTCCGCCGCGGACCCGGCTGCTGCGGGTATTGGTCCCGCTGGCCGTGCTAGCCGCAGCCATTCTGCAGCTCTGACCGGACCGCGCTTGGCCGTATTCGCCCGCCGGCGCTTGCACGCTGGTCTAGCCATGGGTGAAAATGGTTTTCATGACGACCAGGCTGGCGCGGCTCGCGGCATTGCTCGCCGGGATCGCGCTGGCCGGCTCGGTCGCCGGGTGTGCCGGCACCGGCCGGGCAGCGGGCGAATCCGGCAAGCCGAGCGTACTGGCCGCGTTCTACCCGCTCGTGTTCGTGGCCGAGCAGATCGGCGGGCCCGACGTCAGCGTCGCCAACCTCACCACTCCGGGAGTCGAGCCGCACGACCTGGAACTGACCCCGCGCCAAGTTGCCGCGGTCGCGGACGCCGACCTCGTCATCTACCTCAAGGGCTTCCAGCCGGCCGTGGACGAGGCCGTCGAACAGAATGCGGACCGCCCGCTCGAGGTGAGCAGCGTCGTGCCGCTGACGAGCACGCCGGGCTCGGGCGCCGCCCAGGATCCGCACTTCTGGCTCGATCCCACCAAGCTCGCGCAGCTTGTTGACCCGGTGTCCGAGCAGCTGGTCGTAATCGATCCGGCGCACGCCCACACGTTCGCCGAGCGAGCCGGGGCACTCAAGACCAAGCTGGCCGGTCTGAATGCCGACTACCGCGCCGGCCTCGCCTCCTGCGCGCGAACGGAGATCGTGACGGCGCACGCGGCGTTCGGATACCTCGCCGAGCGCTATCGGCTCGAGCAGGTGCCGATCGCCGGCCTCTCGCCGGATCAGGAGCCGGCACCGGACCGGATCCGGCAGATCCAGCAGCTGGTCCAGGCCCTCGGCGTCACCACGATCTTCTTCGAGCGGCTGCTCAGTGCTGACCTGGCGGAGACGATCGCCAGGGACACCGGCGCCACTACCGCGCTTCTCGACCCGCTCGAGGGAATCACGGACCCTGCCACGAGCGATTACCTCACCGTGATGCGAGCCAATCTGGCCGCCCTGCGAAAGGCGCTGTCCTGCACGTGACCCACCGCCCTCCGGCCATCGACGCTCGAGACCTGACCGTATTGCTCAGCGGCCGGCCGACATTGCGCGGGATTTCGATCCAGGTTGCGCAGGGCGAAGTGGTGGCGCTGCTCGGCGCGAACGGCTCCGGCAAGTCGACACTGGTCCGCACGCTGGTCGGCCTGGTTCCGGCGCAGGCCGGGCGGATCGAGCTGTACGGCGTCCCGCTCGAGCGGTTCAAGGATTGGCACCGGATCGGGTACGTCCCGCAACGGGTTACCGCGGTCTCCGCCGTGCCGGCCACCGTTCGTGAGGTAGTCAGCTCCGGCCGGCTAGCCAGGCAGCGGCTCGGCGGGCCGCTGCGCCGGGCCGACCACGCCGCGGTTGGCACCGCACTCGAGACGGTCGGGCTGGCCGCGCGCGCCGGACAGAGCGTGGCCGTGCTGTCCGGCGGCCAGCAGCAACGGGTGCTGATCGCCCGTGCCCTCGCCGGGCAACCCGATCTGCTGGTGCTGGATGAGCCGCTGGCCGGCGTGGACCTGGCCACCCAGCGGCTGCTTGCCGACACGCTGGCCCGCCTGGTCGCCGACGGCACCACGATCCTGCTGGTCGCCCACGAGCTGGGACCGCTCGATGGGTTGATCGCTCGGGCGGTCGTGCTCAGGCACGGCGCGGTTGCACACGACGGAGCGCCGCCGGTGGCGGCCGGCCACCACGGCCAACCCGGCCACGACCACGTGCACCCGCACGATCCGGTCGCCACGGTCGAGCAGGAGGCGCGGTGGCTGCGCTGAGCCTGGAGTTCCTGCAGCCCGCGTTCATGCAGCGCGCTCTGCTGGCCGCGGTGCTTGTCGGCATGTCCGCGCCGGCGATCGGCACCTACCTGGTCCAGCGGCGGATGGCCCTGATGGGCGACGGGATCGGGCACGTCGCGCTGTTCGGGGTGGCGATCGGCCTCGCGCTCGGCGCCGCGCCGGTGTTGACCGCGGTCGTGGTGGCCGCGCTCGGTGCGGTGGCGATCGAGACGTTGCGTGAGCGTGGCACGGCGAGCGGCGATGTCGCGCTTGCCCTGCTGTTCTACGGCGGCATCGCCGGCGGCGTGGTCACGATCGGGCTGTCCGCGAGCGCGAGTAACGCGAATCTGCTCGCCTACCTGTTCGGCTCGCTGACCACGGTGGCTCCGGAGGACCTGCGGCTGATCGCGATCCTGGCCGGTCTGGTGCTGGCGGTCACGCTGGGGCTGTCCCGCTGGCTGTTCGCGGTGTGCTACGACGAGGAGTTCGCCAAGGTCGCCGGGCTGCCGGTGCGCGCGCTCAACCTGGTGATCGCGGTCTCCGCGGCGATGACGGTAACGGTTGCGATGCGGGTAGTCGGGGTGCTGCTGGTCAGCGCGCTCATGGTCGTCCCGGTGGCGACCGCGCAGCAGCTCAGCCGGGGGTTCCGGGCCACGCTGGCACTCGCCCTCGCGCTCGGCGTTGTGTACGCCGTGGCCGGCGTGATCTTCTCCTACTACGCGGACACCGCACCCGGTGCCAGCATCGTGGTGCTCGGGATCGCCGGGTTCGCCCTGGTCAGCGCGCTGGCCGGAATCCGCCGAACCGTGCGCAACCAGCGACGACGTCCGGACCCCGTCGAGGTCTACGAGGACGACGTCATCCTCGAGTCATGACGCACAATGAGGGGTCGTACCGGCGGCAAGGTCCGACCCGGAGTGGAGCACCAGTGACGAACGACCGGCTCAGCGCACCCGGCCGCGCGACCCGCCAGCGCGCTGCCGTAGCCGCGGTTCTGGCCGACACGAACGACTTCCGCAGCGCCCAGGAACTGCACGCGATCCTGCGGGAGCGCGGCGAGCGGGTTGGTCTGACCACGGTCTACCGAACCCTGCAGGCGCTGGCCGACGCCGGTGAGGTCGACCTGCTGCGCAGCGCCGACGGCGAGACGGTGTATCGCCAATGCAGCAGCGTGGCGCACCACCACCACCTGGTGTGCCGCAAGTGCGGGCGGACCGTCGAGGTCGAGGGCCCGGACGTAGAGCGCTGGGCCGAGAAGGTCGGCGCCGCGCACGGATTCGTCGATGTCACGCACACCGTGGAAGTGTTCGGCACCTGCCCCGACTGCGCCCGGTCGCTGGCCGGCTAGGGCCGCAGCTCGTTCGGGATCGCGCCGCCGTAGCGGCGGTCCCGGCGGGCGTACGTCTCGATCGCCCGCCAGAGGTGCCTGCGGTCGAAGTCCGGCCAGAGCGTGTCCAGAAACACCAGTTCGGCGTAGGCGGCCTGCCAGACCAGGAAGTTCGACGTGCGCTGCTCCCCGGACGAGCGGACGAACAGGTCGACATCAGGGATGTCCGGTTCGTCGAGATAACGGGCGAACATCCGCTCGTCGACCCTGTCCGGATCGAGCTTGCCGGCCGCGGCCAGCGCGGCGATCCGGGCGGCCGCGTCCGCGATCTCCGCGCGGCCGCCGTAGTTCACGCAGAATTGCAGGGTGATCACTTCGTTGTGCTTGGACAGCTCCTCCGCGTACTCCAGCTCCTTGATCACGCTCCGCCACAGCCGGGGCCGCCGGCCGGCCCAGCGGACCCGGACGCCGCGCTCGTGCAGCATGTCCCGGCGCCGGTGGATCACGTCCCGGTTGAAGCCCATCAGGAACCGCACCTCGTCCGGCGAGCGGCGCCAGTTCTCGGTTGAGAACGCGTAGGCGGACAGGTACTTGACCCCGATTTCGATCGCGCCCTCGATCACGTCGAACAGCGCGGCCTCGCCGGCCTCGTGCCCGGCCGTTCTGGGCAGCCCGCGCTGCCTAGCCCAGCGGCCGTTGCCGTCCATCACGATCGCGACGTGCCGCGGGATGAGCTCCGGCGGCAGCTCGGGTGGTCGCGCACCGCTCGGGTGCGGGTCGGGCGGGCGGATCGGAACGCTGCGACTGCCGGTGGCGGTCCTGGCCGCTCGGGCGGTTCGACGGATCACCCACGCTCCACCAGTCGGAACGAGCGCACATCGCGCTCGAGGTGCCATTGCGAGTACGCCGCGACGATGCCGGAGGCCTCTCGGCGGCTGCGCGGCAGGCTCGCCTCGGCCACGGTCCAGTCGCCGGACAACAGCGCGGCAAGCAGAGCCATCGTCTCAGCCGTCGGCGCGACCGAACCGGGCGGGCGGCAGTCCGCGCACACCGCGCCGCCGGCCGCGACGTTGAGGTAGGGCTGCGGGCCGTCCCGGCCGCATTGCAGGCAGGCGTCGAAGCTCGGGGCGTATCCGGCCACGGCCAGCGACCGCAGCACGTAGGAGTCCAGGACCAGGCCGGTGCCCCGCCGGCGCTCGGCCAGCGCGCGCAGCCCGCCGACCAGCAGCAAGTACTGCTGAACCGCGGGTTCCCGCTCGGCGTCGGTCAGCTTCTCGGCCATTTCCAGCATCGCGGTGCCGGCCGTGTAGCGGGGGTAGTCCGCGGCGATCGGCTCCCCGAACGCGTCGATGATCTCCGCCTGGGTGACGATGTCCAGGCTGCGCGCAGTGGCGAGCTGCAGATCGACGTGGGTGAACGGTTCGAGCCGGGAGCCGAACCTGGACGACGTCCGGCGCACGCCCTTGCCGACCGCGCGGATCCGGCCGTTGCCGCGGGTGAGCACGGTGATGATGCGATCGGCCTCACCCAGCTTGTGGGTGCGCAACACGACCCCGACATCCCGATAGAGACTCACCCGCCCATTCTGCCCGGTTGGCGGCTTCTGGTACGGCTACCGAGCCCGCCATAACGCCGGGCAAACCGGTTACCGATGCCGCAGAATGACCGCGTGACCGAGGTTCTGGGCCGGATCGAGCACTACTACGACGCGGTGCCGCGCCGGGCCGCCCGGGTCGAGGAGATGGGGCCGTTCACGCTGTTCGTCTCGACCGCGGGCTGGCCGTACTACGCCCGCCCTCGGTTCGGTGGTCCGGACGTGTTCACCGCCGATGACGTAACCAGGGTGCGGCAGCGCCAGCGCGAGCTCGGGGTGCCCGAGGCGTTCGAGTGGGTCGACGAAACCACGCCCGGGCTGCTGGCCGCCGCTCGGGCCGGTGGCCTGGCAGTAGCCGAGCTGCCGCTGCAGGTCCTCGGCGGCGACGGGATCCGTGCCGACGACCCGCCCGACGTCACGGTCCGGCTGCTCGAACCCGACGATCGGGCGCTGGCCACCGCCCAGGCGGTGGCACAGGTCGGCTTCGCGGCGGGCGGCACGGCCATCGGCTCGGCCGGGATCGCCGAGCGCGACCAGGCGGTCGCCCGGCAGCGAGACCCCGAGCACCACCTGCTGCGGGAGCGGATCAAGCACGGGATGACCGTGGTCGCGGTCGCCGAAGACGCCACCGGGCCGATCGGGATCGGCAGCCACCAGCCGGTCGCCGGCGTCAGCGAGATCGTCGGCGTGGCCACCCTCCCGGTCGCCCGTCGCCGCGGCATCGGCGCCGCGATCACCGCCACCCTGGTTGCCGACGCCCGCCGGCGGGGCGTCGAAGTGGTGTTCCTGTCCGCCGGATCGGACGACGTGGCCAAGATCTACGAGCGGGTGGGCTTCCAGCGGATCGCCACCGCGTGCATCGCCGAGCCCGGCCAGTAGGGATCGATCGTTGGACGCCTCGAGCTAGCGGTCCACGGCGGACCGGGCGGCCGCGCGGTTGACCGCGCTGACCACGGCACGCAGCGACGCCGTCAGGATGTTCGCGTCTGTCCCGACGCCCCAGTACGCCCGCCCACCGATGCCGCACTCGAGATACGCGGCAGCCCGGGCGTCGCCGCCAGCGGACAACGCGTGCTCGTGGTAGTCGTACACGCTGACCTCGATGCCGACCTGCCCGAGCGCTTGAACGAACGCGGCGATCGGTCCATTGCCGACCCCGCGCAGCGTCCGCGGTCTGCCGTCCAGGTACACATTCACCGACAGCGCATCCACTTCACCGGCTGCCGACGAGGTGTGCACGGTATTGAGCGCAAGCGGATAGCACGGTTCCAGATAGGTGGCGGAGAAGGTCGACCACAGCTGCTCGGCGGTTACCTCGCCGCCGGCCGAGTCGGTCGCCGCCTGGATCACCTGGGAGAACTCGATCTGCAGCCGGCGCGGCAGATCGAATGCGTGCTCGGTCTTCATCAGGTAGGCGATGCCGCCCTTGCCGGACTGCGAGTTGACCCGGATCACCGCTTCGTACGAGCGGCCGATGTCCTTCGGGTCGATCGGCAGGTACGGCACCTCCCAGCGAGCCTGGTCCACCGGCTCGCCGCTGTCCTCGGCCCGGGCCGCCATCGCCTCGAAGCCCTTCTTGATCGCATCCTGGTGCGAGCCGGAGAACGCAGTGAACACGAGGTCGCCGCCATACGGGTGTCGTTCCCCGACCGGCAACTGATTGCAGTATTCGACGGTGCGCTTGATCTCGTCGATCCGGTGGAAG
>DATAFN010000110.1:0-9889 GCA_036257435.1 Actinomycetes bacterium | reverse complement strand
CGGCGCAGCTGCATGTCGAGGATCGCCTGCGCCTGCAACTCGGACAGGTCGAATACGACGATCAGCCGTTCTCTGGCGTGCCCGGTGTCACGGCTGGACCGGATGATCTGCACCACCTCGTCGATGTTGTCGACCGCGATGATCAGGCCCTTGACAATGTGCCGGCGTTCCTCGGCCTTGCGCCGCCGGTATTCGCACCGCCGCCGCACGACCTCGAACCGATGGTCGAGGTAGACCTGCAGCAGTTCCTTCAAGCCGAGCGTGAGCGGCTGGCCATCGACCAGCGCCACGTTGTTGATGCCGAACGAGTCCTCCAGCGGAGTCAGCCGGTACAGCTGCTCGAGGATCGCCTCCGGCACGAACCCGTTCTTGACCTCGATGACCAGCTGGAGCCCGTGCTCCCGGTCGGTCAGGTCGGTCAGGTCGGCAATCCCGGCCAGCTTCTTGGCCTGGACCAGCGCTTTGATCCGAGCCATCACCTTCTCCGGACCGACGCCGTACGGCAGCTCGGAGACCACGATGCCCTTACGCCGCGGTGTGATCGACTCGATCCGTACGGTCGCCCTGGTCTGGAACGAGCCGCGACCGGTGTCGTAGGCATCCCTGATCCCGTCCAGCCCGACGATCTTGCCGCCGGTCGGCAGGTCGGGGCCGGGAATGAAGCGCATGATGTCGTCGAGGTCGGCCTGCGGGTTGTCGATCAGATGCCGGCACGCGGCGATAACCTCGCCGAGATTGTGCGGCGGCATGTTCGTCGCCATCCCGACGGCGATCCCGGTGGCGCCGTTGACCAGGAGGTTCGGGTAGGCGGCCGGAAGCACCTGAGGCTCGCGCTCGCGGCCGTCGTAGTTCGGGCCGAAATCGATGACCTCCTCGTCGATCGAGGCGACCATGAGCTCGGCGGCGGGAGCCATCCGGCATTCGGTGTAGCGCATCGCAGCCGGTCCGTCGTCCGGAGATCCGAAGTTGCCGTGCCCATCGATCAGCGGTAGCCGCATCGAGAACGGCTGGGCCATCCGCACCAGCGCGTCGTAGATCGCGCCGTCGCCGTGCGGGTGCAGCTTGCCCATCACCTCGCCGACCACTCGAGCCGACTTCACATGACCGCGGTCCGGGCGTAGCCCCATCTCGGCCATCTGGTACAAGATCCGCCGGTGCACCGGTTTGAGCCCGTCTCTGGCGTCGGGCAGCGCGCGGGAGTAGATGACCGAGTACGCGTACTCAAGGAACGAGCCCTGCATCTCCGATGCGACGTCGGTGTCGACGATGCGTTCCTCGAAGTCCTCGGGCGGCGGCGTTCTGGTGGTACGGCGAGCCATGCCGGCGCTCCTATTGTGCGAGGTGAACGGCCCAACCCTAGCTCCGCGCCGACCACGGACGGGGCATCCGGCAGGCGTGTCCGGCTAGCGGAAATCAACCGGCCTCGGGCAGTCATTCACCGGCGCTCGTGGGCCGGGCGGGCGCCGGTGCCGCGGACGGCGCGGGCGGCCAGCTTGGCGCCCGCATACAGCGCGTCGGCCGGATCGGCGCCACCGAGCCAGGAGGCCAGGAAGCCGGCCGCGAACGCATCGCCGGCACCAGTGGTGTCCAGCGGCCCGGTCACCGGCTCGGCGGCCCCGTACCTCGGCGCGGAGCCGGCGTCGCACCAGACCGCGCCGGCCGCGCCGAGCTTCACCACGACCTCGGCGAAGTGCGCGGTGAGCGCCCGGGCGGTCGCGCCCGGGTCGGTCAACTGCCCAACCGGCCGTCCCGGCGGCGCGCTCGCCAGCAATGCCGCCTCCGGTGCGTTTGCGAGCAGCAGGTCGGTGCCCGCGCACCAGGCGAGGAACCGGTCGGAGCCGACCGCCAGTAAGGGCGCACTCGAGGAGGCGTCGACCGACGCCGACATTCCGGCCGACCGGGCGTGCCCGAGCGCGGCCAGGCCGGCCTCGCGTGAGTACGGGTTGAGCAGCGTGTATCCCGACACGTGCAGGTGCACACCGGCGCGGAACAGCGCGGCGGGCAGATCTTCCGGGCGCAGCCCGCTGTTCGCCCCGGCGTCGGGCACCATGCTGCGCTCGCCGTCGGGTCCGACCAGCACGACACAGGTACCCGTCCGGCGGTCGGGATCCTGGTGCACGTGAACGCCGACCCCGGCCGCGCCGAGTGCGTCGACCGCGTCCCGGCCGGGTCCGTCCGCGCCGACCCGGCCGATGAAGGCGACGGACTGGCCGGCCACCGCGAGCCAGACCGCGGTGTTGGCGCCCGAGCCGCCGAAATGGCTGGTGATCCGCGCCGGAGTATCCGACCCGGCGGCCAGCGGTCCGTCCAGCCGGGCGACGACGTCGGTCATCACGTCTCCGACCACGACCACATCCGGGTATCCGGCGCGGGTCGGGTGCGTGCTCATCAGCGAAGCTTCGCGTGCGCGACCGCGATCCGGGCGGCCAGGGCCGCGTTGCTCAGCACCAGCCGCACGTTCGCGGCCAGGCTGGCGCCCCCGGTCCGCTCGTGAAAGTAGCCGAGCAGGAACGGAGTGACGTCCTTGCCGTACACGCCACCTGCGGCGGCCGCGGTCAGCCCGTCGGCGAGCACGCGGTCATGCAACCGCGGGTCCAGCTGGTCGGACTCGGCCAGCGGGTTGGCCACCACCAGCGCCTGGCGCTGGCCGAGCCGGTCACGCATCGCCATGATCTCGGCAATCTCCTCCGGCGAGTCGGCCCGCCATGGCACCGGCTGGCCGGAGTCGGTGCGGTAGAAGCCGGGGAACCGGTCGGTGCGGTAGCCGACCAGGCCGACCGATAGCGTCTCGAGCCGTTCCAGCGTCGCCGGCACATCCAGGATGGACTTCACTCCGGCGCACACCACCGTGAGCGGCGTGTCGGCGAGCGTACGCAGGTCGGCAGACTCGTCGAAGGTCTGGGTCGCGCCGCGGTGGACACCGCCGAGGCCACCGGTGGCGAGGACCCGGATCCCGGCCAAGCCGGCCAGGTAGGCGGTGCTCGCCACGGTGGTCGCTGCGGGGGTCGCCCGGGCCAGCACGATGGCCAGGTCCCGCACACTGGCCTTGGCCACGTCGGGGTGGCCGGCGATGGTGGCCAGCCCGGCCCGGTCAAGGCCGACCCGTACCGCGCCGTCGAGCACCGCGATCGTGGCCGGAACGGCGCCTGCGTCACGCACCGCCATCTCGATCTCGCCGGCGATCCGCAGGTTGTCCGGCCGCGGCAGGCCGTGGCTGATGATCGTGCTTTCCAGCGCTACCACCTGACCGCCGGTCGCGAGCGCGTCCGCCACCTCGGCAGTCATGGCCAGCTCCATGCCCTGAACGCTAACCGCCCAAGTTCGTTCAGCGGAACGATCAGAAGCGGCGATACGGTTGACAGGTGAACGGCTACGCCGATCGCCGCGAGGCCGGGCGGGCACTCGGCCGGCATCTGGCCGAGTTTGCCGGGCAACCCGATGTGGTGGTGCTCGGTCTGCCCAGGGGCGGGGTCGTGGTCGCAGCCGAGGTGGCCCGCTCGCTGGACGCGCCGCTTGACGCGCTCATGGTCAGGAAGCTGGGCGTGCCGGGCTACGAGGAGCTCGCCATGGGCGCGATCGCGACCGGCGGGACCCGGGTGCTCAACCAGGACGTCATCGCGAAGCTGGGTATCCCAGCGGGCACGCTGGACACCGTAGCCGCCGCCGAGGAGACCGAACTGGTCCGCCGGGAGCGGGCATATCGCGGTGACCGCGCTGCGCCCGACGTGTGCGGCGCCACCGTCATCCTGGTCGACGATGGGCTCGCCACCGGAGCGACGATGCGTGCCGCTGCCGCAGCGGTCGCGGCGATGGGCGCGACCCGAATCGTGGTCGCGGTTCCGGTCGCTCCGCTCGAGACGGTCGCCGAGTTCACCGCTGCGGGGATCGAGGTTGTGTGCCCGCTTCGGCCGGCGCGGTTCGGCGGGGTCGGTGCGTTCTACGCCAACTTCTCGCAAACCACCGACCAGGAGGTTCGCGAGCTGCTTCTGGACGGTTAGGAGCACCCGGAAATTCGGTGGCGACCGGTAAGGACCAATCGGCAGACTCGGTCCATGACAGGCAGCGAGCAGGCGTTATCTCCTCTGGTCAAGCGCTACCTGTTCGGCATCAGCTTCTCGTCCGTGGGGATCGGCCTCACGCTGCCATTCCTCATGGTCTACCTGCACAACGTCCGCGGCATCCCAACCGCGACAGTCGGCCTGATCATGGCGACGATGGCGCTGGCCACGCTGCTGCTAGCCGGACCTACCGGGATCCTGGTGGATCGCTACGGGCCGGCGCTGGTGCTGATCCTGGCACTGACCGTCTCGGGCCTCGGCGTGGTCGGGTTTGCGCTGGTCGAGCAGGTGTGGCAGGCGTTCCTGGTCGGCACCCTGGTGGCAATCGGCAACTCCGGCATCCACGGGCCGAGCAACGCCCTGATCGCGGCCCTGGTGCCGGTCGAGCGGCGCCAGCACGTATACGGACTTCAGTTCGCACTGCTCAACCTCGGCATCGGCGTCGGCGGACTGATCTCGGCCGCACTGGTGGACGAGAACCGTCCCGGCACCTTCCAGCTGCTCTACCTGCTCAGTGCGGTGGCCTTCATCTGCCGGCTCGCGGTGCAGCTGAGCATGGGTCGCGCCGGTGGCCGGGGTCGTTCGGTGGCGCGCCGGGAGCAGACCACGGGAGATGCCGAGCCGGCCGGCAAATCCGGCTACCGGGAGGTCCTTGCCGATCGGGCCTTCGTCCGGGTGCTCGTGCTCGGCCTGGTTGCGATCACCTGCGGCTACGCCCAGTTCGAGGCCGGGTTCACCGCGTTCGCCACCCAGCAGGCGAACATCTCGCCGAAGGCGCTCGCGCTGACGTTCGCGGCGAACACCGCGGTTATCGTGGCGGCGCAGATGCTGGTGGTGAAGCGGCTGCGCGGCCGGAGCCGGAGCCGTGCGCTCGTAGTGGCCACCGTGGCGTGGTCGGCGTCCTGGCTGCTCGTGGGCAGCGCCGGCCTCGACCCGGGCGGCGCACTGGCGGTGAGCCTGCTGGTCGCCGCGACCGTGGTATTCGCGCTCGGCGAGACCATCTGGGCGCCCATCCTCCCGGCGCTGGTCAACGACCTCGCCCCGGCAGAGATCCGCGGCCGGTACAACGCGGCGCACGCAACGACCTGGAGCGTCGGGCTGATCATCGGTCCGATCCTGGCCGGTGGGCTCATCGGCGCCGGCCTGGCGCCCACCTGGATCGTCCTGATCTCGGCCGGGTGTCTGGCCGCCGCGGTCATGGCGCAACGGCTGCATCGTCAGCTCACCCCGGCACAGGACGGCCGGCCCGAGCCGGCTCCCGCCGATTCCGGCGCCGAGTTGGGCTTGGTCGGGCCGGCGGTGGGAAGATGAGCCTATGGCGGAGACGAGGACCACTCCCAACGGGCTGCGCGTGGCGATCGAGCGAGCAGGCTACTATCCGACGCTCGTCGCGGAGGCGGTCGACACCGCCCTCGGGCACGAGCCGATCACCTCGTATGTCGTGCACCAGGAAACGACGTTCGACCGCGAGGAGGTACGCCGGCATGTCACGGTGCTCGCCCTGACCGGGACCAGGATGATCGTCAGTCACACCGACGAGCACCCGCCCGACTCGCCGACGTCGCCGCCGTACGCGACGACCTCGACCGAGACCGTACGGCTCGACCGGATCGGCACGATCGTGGTCAACCGGACGGTCGACGACCCGGCGCGTTACATCCCAGGCACGCCACCGCGCGAGGTCGTGCTGACGATCGGCTGGGGCGGGGTCAACCGGGTCGACCTGGAGCCGGCCAGCTGCTCTGATCCCAACTGCGAGGCCGACCACGGTTATGCCGGCAGTGTGTCGGTGGACGATCTGTCGGTACGGGTCAGTGAAGCCGGCGACGGCGCCGACGTGGTGCGCCAGACGCTCGCGTTTGCGGCCGCGCTCACCGAGGCGACCGCCGCGGTCGCCGCCGGCCGGCACGCCCGTTGATCCGCGGGTGACCTGGCCGTCGCCCGCTGAGCCACCGGTTGCCGGGCTGCCGCTCGGCCGGTCTGGCCTGCCGGTTCTCCCGTACGGGGAATCGACGCTGGCCGATCTCATGCCGTCCGTCCTGGCCGCGCTCGGCGTGCCCGGCGAACGCAACCCGCTGGCGCTGCCCGCAACCGAGAAGGCGTGCGTGCTGCTGGTCGACGGATTGGGATATGAGCAGCTGGCGCAGGTCGCGGCCGGGTCGGCGGCAATGATCCCGGAGCTGGCCGCGCTGCTGACCGGCGCGCGAGTGCTCAGCACCGGGTGCCCTGCCACCACCGCGACCAGCCTCGGCTCGATCGGCACCGGCCTGCCGCCCGGGAGGCACGGACTGCTCGGTTACCAGGTCGCCGTACCCGGCGCCGGGTGGTTGCTCAACCAGCTGCGCTGGGATCCACGGATCGACCCGGTGAGCTGGCAGCCGGAGATTTCGTGCTTCGAGCGGGCCGCCGCTGCCGGGATCCCGGTCGCGCACGTGTCCGCGCCGGTGTTCGAGGGCACCGGCCTGACCAGGGCCGCGTTCCGTGGCGCTCGCTACGTCGGTGCCGAGCCAGGCGCGGAACGGGCGCTGGCCGCGCTGGCGGGGCTGGCCGGCCGGGGCCGGCGATTGGTGTACACCTACCTGAGCCAGCTCGACTCGGCCGGGCACCTGCGCGGGGTGTTCTCCACCGAGTGGCTGGCCGCGTTGGGGGAGATCGACCGGTTTGTCGGAATGTTGCGCGCGGGGCTTCCGACCGGTACGGCGCTGTACATCACGGCGGACCACGGTCTGGTCGAGGTACCACCGGCGGCGCGGATCGACGCGGATGTGCGCGTCGAGCTGCGAGCCGGGGTGTCGTTGCTCGGTGGTGAGGCGCGGGCTCGGCACGTGTACGCCGTGCCCGGAGCGGCCGAAGACGTAATCGCGACCTGGCAGGCGATGCTCGGCCACGAGTTCTGGGTGCTGTCCGGGGCCGCGGCCATCGAGGCCGGGCTGTTCGGGCCGCAGGTGTCGCCGCCGATGCGGGGCCGCATCGGCGACGTGGTGGCGCTGGCCCGGGGGAGCGGGGCCGTGGTGGCGACGGAGGCGGAGCCGGTGGAGTCCAGCCTGCTCGGCATGCACGGCTCGGTCACCGACGAGGAGCGCCGGGTCCCACTGCTGTCGCACCTGACCTGACCAGTGCGGTGGTCCGGCAGGACCCGGGCTAGGCCGGACAGCGGCAGTCGGGCTGGCGGACTAGCCGGCTCCGAAGCAGACGAACCCGTCGATCCCGGTGGCCTGGCTGGCGCCGGCCAGCGCGCGAGCTGGGGGAGCGCCGGCGAGCAGCCGGTCGTGCAGCGCGAGCATGACCGCGTGGGTCTCCTCGTCGTGGATCGGGGTGACGCTGGCGATGAGGCTACGGGTGCCGAGCGCGAAGACCGCGCCCGCCAGGCCCATCAGCTCGTCGCCGGGACGAACCGCGGACAGTGCGGAGTCGCACGCGGACAGCACTAGCGTGCGCGGGGCCCGGCTGAGCCGTTCCAGGTCGTACACGGTCAGTGGCCCGTCGGCCAGGCGCAAGTTGGAGAACAGCGCGTTGTCGGCGCGGAAGACCCCGTGTGCGGCGATGTGGGCGAGGCTGGCACCGTCCAGCCCATCGGCGACCGCAGCAGCGGTTGCATCGGCTCCGGTCAGCACCAGCGCCTGGGGGTACCGCTCGGCCAGCGTGCGGATCTCGGGTTCGGCGTGCTCGAGCGCCGGACCGGCGGCCAGCAGAACCCGGTCGTGGGCGCCGGCCCCATCGGCGGCCATCGTGCGGATCCAGGAGGTCGCCGACGGCGCTACCACGACCGGCCGGCCGGCACAGGACGGCAGCACCGGCCACGGCAGCGCGTGGAGGACGCCGGTCGGGAGCAGCACCAGGTCTCGATCGCCGAGCTCGCCGGTCAACGGGTGCAGCAGTTGCCGATCCAGGGTGTCCGCGGCGTGCCGGGCGGTCCGCCGGGCCAGCTCGGTCAGTTGCTGGCCGCCGTGCCGGCGTGCGATCCGGTTGAGGCTGAACCGCAGCGACTCGGTTTCCATGGACGCCTGCCGGAACGAGCCGAGTTCGGCCAGCCGCACCCGGCCGCCGGCGACGGTCACCGCGTGCAGCCGATCTCCGTCCCGCACCAGCTCCACGAGGGCGCGCTCGCCGAGAGCGGAGATCAGCGGGGCGAGGTCGAACGGCGGGTCGGGTGCATACGAGCCCCGGGCATGCCGGGACCGGTCCTTGATCGCGTTCTCCAGCTCGATCCGCTTGGCGTGCAGCGTCCGGGTGTTACGCCCGGCCAGACCGGCCTCCTCGATGGCTGCGCTGATCCGGCGCAGCTCGGCCAGGTCGGCCGCAAGCCGCGCGTCGTCCGGCGGTCGTACCGGCCTGCGGCGCAACGCCCCGGCCCGCCGGCGTTCGGCCCATGCCAGCACGGTCCGGCCGCGGCCACTCTCGATCGCCAGCCGCAGACCGAGCGCGCCCATGTCCTCGCCGTGCACGCCGGCGTGTACCCGCAGGTCGGTGGCGCCAAGCGTGGCCGCGTGCTCGGCCAGGATGTCCAACCCGGCCCGGAGCGCGGCGAGCGCACCGCGCGAGTCGTTGCGGTCGAGCCTGCACAGCGCCTCGGCATGCCACCCCGCGGCGCGCAGCTGCGCCGGGCCGCGAGAGCGGCGCCGGGCCGCGACGCCGAGAACGGTAGCGGCGACCTGCCGCCGACCGAGTTCGATCGCGAGCTGGCCGGCCAGTGAATTGGCCTGCACCGCGGCTACCGGCCAGCCGGCCGCGTCCAGGTCGACCGCAACCCGCCGGGCCAACCGCAGCAGCGCCATGGTTCGCTCGCCGGCCGCCCACCGGGCGCTTACCTCGACGTGCCTGGCCAGCGTTGCCCAGGCGGTCCGGCGTTGCCGGGCGAAGTCGCGCCCGGCCTGGGCCGCGGTCCGCGCCGCCAGTTCGGTGCTGCCGTTGAGCAGCGCGGCGCTGGCCAGCGACAGCCGTGCCTCCGCCAAGTCCGACGCGAACCCATCCTTCTCCAACTGCTGGCAGGCCCGCTGGGCCGCGTCCACAGCCTCGTCGCCGAGCCCGGCCGCGAGCAGTACGGCGGCACGATCCAGCCAACTGACCGCGTCGTCCGGCCGGCCCAGCCGGCTCTTGGCCTCCGCCGCCTTGTCAAGCAACGCCAGCGCTGCCGACAGGTCGCCCCGCAGTGCTGCGGCGAAGCCGAGATTGTGCACCGCAAACGAGTAGATCAGCCGCAGCCCGTGCCGTTGCGCCAGGTCGGCGCAGTTCTGCAGGTCGGCGGCGGCGCTGCTGTGATTACTGCGGTACGCATGGAGCAGGCCACGGCGCAGCAGGCCGAGACACTCGTACTCGACATCGCCGGCCTGCCGCAACAGCGGCAACGCCTCTCGGTACCCGCGGAGCGCGTCATCGAGGCGGCCCATCCGCTGTAGTACCACCGAACGCTGGAGCAGCAGCCGCCCAGCCGCCCCGCCCCGCAGCGCAGTCGCAGCAAGATCAGCCTCACGCAGCGCAGCGTCGGTTTGGCCGCGCTCGGCGAGCACAACGACCAGGCTGGCGCGGGCCTCGGCGGCGCGGACCGACGAGCCAACCCGCTCGGCGATCCGGATCGCCCGCCGCAGGTGGACGGTGGCGGGCCCGGTCTGGCCGAGCTCCTTCACGGCGAGTGCATAGGCGCGCTCGGCGACCGATCTGGCCTCCGGGTCATTGAGCGTGGTGAGCAGATCTGCGGCACGGTCTCGAGCCAGCTCTGGCGTGGCGTTCACCAGGGCGCGAGCCTGCTCGGCCCGAGCTAACTCGGATTCCATGGCCGTGCCTCGCCCGTCGGTTACAGAGTCACCCAGTCTGTCACCAGCGGCGCGGTGTCG
>DATAFN010000096.1:0-3330 GCA_036257435.1 Actinomycetes bacterium | reverse complement strand
TTGGGCTCCTGGCTGTCCGGCCCGTATCAGTCGGTCGGTTCCGACACTACTCAGGACTACCGCGGGCAGCGCCTCGGGCTACCCGCCAGCGGTACCGGCTCGGTTGCCGGGATCGGTCGCCGGCTGGTGGCGCTGGTAGTGGACTGGGTGGCCTGCCGACTGATCGCGGTGGGCCTGCTCGGCCTGTCCGAGTGGTGGGTCCCGGCGGTGTTCGCGATCGAGTACGTCCTGCTGCTGAGCACCCTCGGCTCCACGCTCGGCATGCGCCTGTTCGGCATCCGGGTGTCCGCGCTCGGCGGTGGGGCGCCCGGACCGCTCGGCGTCGCCGTGCGGACGATCCTGCTGATGCTGGTCATTCCGGCGGTGGTGTACGACCGGGACACTAGAGGACTGCACGACCGGGCTACCGGCACCGTTGTGGTCCGGCGCTAGTCGCTCCCGTCCGGACGGGCGGGAGCTCGGCTAGCGGATTTTCGGGTTTGTCTTGGGCATCCGCACGTTCTTCGGCAGCGGTCCGCGCGGTACCTGCTGCTGGATGCCGGGCAACGCGCGCAGCCGGCTGTTGACCTCCTTGACCTGGTCTCGGCTCAGGTTGCGCGGAAGCTTCATCATGTAGCCACGCAACTTGCGCAGCGACACCTGGTTGTCGTTGTTGCCGATGACCGTGTCGTACACTGGCGCGTCGCCGAGCATTCGCGCCATCTTGCGCTTCTCAGCGGCGAGCAGTGGAGCTAGCCGGTTCGGGTTACCTTCGCCGACCAGCACGACGCCGGGCCGACCCACGGCTCGATGTACCACGGCCACCTCCGTCGGTCGTTGCGACGGCGCGGCCGCGACCACCTCGGTCACCACCCAGCCCCGCTTGATCGACTTGAGCACGGCGAGCGCGGCCCCCGGCTGGCCCTCCATCTGCGCGAACGCGGATCGCTCCGCCCGGCGCCCGAACACGATCGTGGCGACCAGGAAACCGACCACCACGCCGAGCGGGACAAAGAACCAGACGCTGCCGAAGACCAGGCCGAGCACCACGAACACCGCGACCGTTCCGAGGAAGCACGCGAGCATGATCCAACCGATCTTGGGATCAGCCTTCTTGGTCATGCTGTAGACGGAGCGAATCTGCGCGATTCGCCCGGTGCGCTTGCCGCCCGCGGCGTCCTTCTTGGCCATGCGCCGCAGGATACCCGGGGCGAACCGGGAGAACGGTAATCGGTCGGTTACGCCCCCTGGCGTGCGGGCGATTTGGCGTACATCATGCGAATGGATCGAGCGCTGCCTAGGCAGATGCGCTTTCCGATCGTCCTGCCGGCGGGAACGTGTCCCGGCGCGCAGTGGCCAGCCTGGGCGGCCGGCCGGTCTCGCGGCCTCACGGCCGGCCGCTCCTCGCTCGGGCATTGGATCTCGAGCGTCAGGCGTTGGGCGCGGGACCTCGGGCTAGATGGTGGCGCGGGCGGCGATCGCTTGCTGGTAGAGGCGGCCGGCCCGGTAGCTCGACCTGACCAGCGGCCCGCTCATCACGCCGATGAAGCCGATCTCCTCGGCTTCTTCCCGGAGCGCCACGAACTCCGCCGGCTTCACCCACCTGTCGACGGGGTGGTGGCGCACGCTTGGCCGCAGGTATTGGGTGATCGTAAGCAGTTCGCAGCCGGCCTCGTACAGGTCGGCCATGGTCGCGCTGATCTCGTCCCGCTCCTCGCCCATTCCGAGAATGAGATTGGATTTGGTCACCAGCCCGGCGGCGCGGGCCTGGGAGATCACGTCCAGGGAGCGTTCGTAGCGGAAGCCGGGCCGGATCTGCTTGAAGATCCGAGGCACTGTCTCGATGTTGTGCGCGAGCACCTCGGGAGCCGCGTCGAAGACTTTGGCCAGCAGTTCCGGCTTCGCGTTGAAGTCGGGGATGAGCAGCTCGACTCCGCAGCCCGGCACCTGGGCATGGATCTGGCGCACGGTCTCCGCGTAAAGACAGGCACCGCCATCGGCGAGATCGTCACGCGCCACGCCGGTGACCGTGGCGTACCGCAGCCCCATCGTCGCGACAGACTCGCCAACCCGGCGCGGCTCGTCGGTGTCCAGCGCGGCCGGCTTGCCGGTGTCGATCTGGCATAAGTCGCAGCGCCTGGTGCACTGGTCGCCGCCGATGAGGAACGTCGCCTCGCGGTCCTCCCAGCACTCGTAGATGTTGGGACAGCTGGCTTCCTGACAAACCGTGTGCAGGCCCTCCCGGCGCACCAGCGACTGCAGCGCGGTGTACTCCGGGCCCATGACCGCCCGCGTCTTGATCCACGGGGGCTTCTTCTCGATCGGGGTCTGACTGTTGCGGACCTCGAGCCGAAGCAGTTTCCTGCCGTCGGGGACGAGGGCGGTCACAGCGGCTCCTTGCTCGGTAGGCGTCATGTCTAGTTTACGTTGGCAGCCCGGCTGATCCACCGGCGACAGGTCGCGACCGACGTCAGATCGTCGCGCCGGCGAAGACGGATCCGAGCGCGGATTCAACGGCCGGGCGCGCGTCCGCGATACCGATCGGACGACCCAGCTCCACGGACAGCGAGGTCACCGAAGCGTCGCTGATCCCACACGGCACGATCCGGTCGAACCAGGACAGGTCGCAGTCGCAGTTGAGGGCGAATCCGTGCATGGTCACGCCGCCGGCGACTCGTACCCCAATCGCTGCCACCTTGCGATCCGGCTCGCCGGTCGGCCCGGCCGGCACCCAGACGCCGCTTCGCCCGGCGACTCTGGTTGCGCTGGTGAGTCCGAGCTCGGCGCACGCCGCGATCAGCGCGTCCTCCAGCCGCCGCACGTAGTCGACGACGAGCACCGAGTCGGGAAGCTTGATGATCGGATAACCGACCAGCTGGCCGGGACCATGCCAGGTGATCTTTCCGCCCCGATCGACGTCGATAACTTCGGTGCCGTCGACCGGGCGCTCCCAGGCTTCGGTACGCCGGCCCGCGGTATAGACCGGCTCGTGCTCGAGCAGCAGGACAGTGTCCTGGATCTGATCCGCGACTCGCAGTGCGTGCAGCCGGCGCTGCTCGTCCCAAGCAGCTCGGTAGGGCATCCGCCCGTGGTAGTCGAACTCGAGCTGGCTCACGTGCCGAGCCTACGTGGGCCCGCGCCGAATTCGCACGACCGCCCGCGGCCGCTGTGGGTGTGCAACCCGCTTCCGGCCGGCTCTTCGAGGTACTGCGGTAACGGAGTTCCGGGGAGCACCTGCGGGCGACCCCACCCGTGCGCTTTGCTGTACCGGTGAGCCACGTTGATCGGCCCGGCACCCTGGATGTCGGGGTGTTGCGGGCGGCCGCGACGGTGACCGCGCCACTCGGCCGG
>DATAFN010000055.1:0-3532 GCA_036257435.1 Actinomycetes bacterium | reverse complement strand
GACCGAGAATCACGACCCGGTCGCCGTCCGCGGCCAGCGCCTGCGCGATGGCCCGGCCGATCCCGGTGGCGCCACCGGTGACGATCGTGAGTCCAGTCATGGTCTCCCGGTCTGCGTTTCTAGCTCGCGTCCGGGCGCTGGCTCGCGCGTTCGACCTGCTCGGCCACGAGCTCGCTGACCAGATCCGGAACGCGCAGCGGAACGAAGTGGTCGACGCCGGGCGCGTCGACCCGGCGGGCGCCCGGAATCCGTGCCACCACCAGTGCGGCAACGTCCTCGATCACCGGGTAGTCCCGGTCGCCGACGAGCAGGACCGTGGGCTGGCTGATCTCGCCGAGCCGATCCACCGCGGACGGCTCCCGCTCCTCGAAGTCTTCGGTGAGCCACGCCTTCGCCGAGTCCTTCGCCTGTTCCACGACGATCGCGTCGGTCTGCGGGTCGGTGCCCTGGCCCTGCGCCCAGATCTTGAGGACGAAGTCGGCGATGTAGTCCAGATTCTGGTCGGTGACCGCCTGCATGATCCGCTCGTCGTCCGGGTCGTCCGGCCAGTCGTAGCCGGACAGTCCGGGAGCAAGCAGGGTGAGCGTGCGGACCCGGTCCGGATACGCGATCGCGCAGTCCATCGCGAGCTGCCCGCCCATGCTGCAGCCGACCAGATGGGCGCGGTCCAGGCCGAAGTAATCCAGCACCGCGACTAAGTCCGCGAGCTTCGAGAACGGCGCGGTCGGTGCCGGGGATCGACCATAGCCGCGCACGTCGTACCGGATGAGCCGGTACCGGTCTTCGAGCCGCTCGACGACCGGATCCCACATCCGGGCGTCGCCGACCCCGGCGTGCAGCAGCACAACCGGCGTGCCGTTGCCGGTCTCGTCGGCGGCTAGCGTGCTGCCCGGGACCGGAATCTCGTGTCTTGTTGTCATCCGGCCAGTCTTGTCTACCCGGTCGCATCGGCCAACCGAGTACCGGTCGCTATCCTCCGGCCCATGTCGGCCGCCGACCTCCTTGGCATCGCCCGGGCCCGCTACCTCGACGCCGGTTTCAGGCCTTGAGCTCGCGGTCGAGGAACGCCACCGTGCGCCGCATCGACAGCGGCCAGTCCGGGATGAACGCGTGATGCTCGCCCTGGTAGACGTAGAGCCGCACGTCCTTATCGGCCTTCTCCAGCGCCGCCAGCGTCTGGCGGGACCACCGGATCGGGCAGCTCTCGTCGGCCGTGCCGTGGTGGATCAGGACCGGCTCGGTGATCCGGTCGAAGAATGTGCGGGGCGAGACATCGCGCCAGAACTGCGGATTGCGCTCGGGTGAGCCGTATCGGTCGATGATCTGCTCGGCCAGCCCATCTCGGCCGGGGTCGTGGCGAATCCATCGGTTGAAGTTGTCCACGGTGTTAGAGCTGACCGGTGCGAACACGACCGCGGCATCGACCAGGCCCGGCTTCACCACCAGCGTGTTGAGTGTCACGCCACCGCCCATCGAGCGGCCGAGCAGCCCGATCCGGTCCTTGTCCAGGTAGGGCAGCGTCGACCGCTTGACCGCCAGCACTGCGTTGATGACGTCCTCGGTGTAGCCGAGCCGGAGCTTCAGCTCCGCAGTGGGGTCGTCGTCGGACTGTGCGTGGTTGCGGTAGTCGGTGTGCAGCACCACATAGCCCTCGCGCGCCAGGTAGTCCTGCTCACGGGCCAGTCCGCGCCCGTTCGTGTAGATCGCCGGATCGATGTAGCCGTGGTTGAGGATGAGCACCGGGAACGGGCCGTCGCCGTCCGGGATGTTAATGATCCCGGAGATGGTGAGCTTGCCGCTCTTGTAGGTGACGAAGTGCCGGGTGTAGTCGCTGGTGCTGCCGAGCACTCGGCCGACTCGTAGCTGTCGCCCGTTGTACTCCTTGGCCATCAGCGCCTGCAGCGAGACCGGGTTCGGCTGCTCCTCGGTGGGGGTCGGCGTCGGGGAGGCGGGCGGGGTGGACGCCGGGCTGGTAGCTGCGGTCGCGGTCGAGCTGACCGTAGCGGCGCTCTCGGCCTCGTCGGTGCTAGCGCTGGTGCAGCCCGGCGCGGTGATCAGCACACCGAGCACGATCAATGCGAACCAGAACCGTCGGCCGGAGGTCATGCGCTAATCCTGCATCCAACGCCGGTTCGGCTGGAGGTCAAGGCGGGTTCCGGCTAGGGGTAGCACGCGCCGTTGAAGTTGACCCGGATCGCATACACCGAGGTCGTCGCGCAGATGAATAGCATGTTGCGCTTCGGCCCGCCGAACGTGAGGTTCGAGACGACCTCGGGCACGTGCAGCTTGCCGAGCAGCGTGCCGTCCGGGTGGTAGCAGTGCAGGCCGTCGTGGGCGGCGGCCCAGATCCGGCCGGCCTGGTCGAGCCGAAGGCCGTCGAACGAACCCGCCGTGCACTCGGCGAACACCCCGCCGCCGGCCAGATTCGTGCCGTCGACGTCGAATACTCGGATGTGCTTGCGGCGAGTGTCGACGATGTAGAGCTGCTGCTCGTCCGCGGAGAACGCGAGCCCGTTCGGGCGGAGGAAGTCGTCGGCGACCTTGACGACGTCACCGGTGCCGGAGTCGATCCGGTAGACGTGGCACCCGTCGAGCTCGGTCGCGGCCTGGTTGCCCTCGTAGTCGGTGTCGATGCCGTAGCTCGGATCGGTGAACCAGATCGAGCCGTCGGAATGCTCGACCAGGTCGTTCGGGCTGTTCAGGCGGCTTCCTTGGTAGCGGTCGGCGAGCACGGTGATCGATCCATCCGGCTCGGTCCTGGTGACCCGCCGGTTGCCATGCTCGCAGCTGACCAGCCGGCCCTGGCGGTCGCGGGTGTGCCCGTTGGCATAGCCGGCGGGCTGCCGGAACGTACCGACCGCGCTGGTGGCCTCGTCCCAGCGCAGCATCCGGTCGTTCGGGATGTCGCTGAAGACCAGATACCGCCCGGCGGGGAAGTAGGCCGGACCCTCGGTCCAGCGGCCCTCGGCGAATAGCCGCTCCAGCCACGCGTCGCCATCCGTGCGTCCGAACCGCTCGTCAAGCGCCTCGAAGCGGGCCGGGACTCGTTCAATCACCGAGACAGCGTACGGCGGCGGGACAGACCCCGGGACAAGGGATGTAGCCGTTCGGATTGCCGGGTAGGACATGGCTCATGCGGATAAGCGTCAGCGTTACGGACTACAGCTACCCGGACGCTCCGGATGCCATCGCCGAACGGCTGTCCGAGACTGCGGTCGCCGCGGACGAGGCCGGGCTCGACGTGTTCTGGGTCAACGATCACCTGGTGCAGGCCGCGCCGGGGGCGGCGCCCGAGTCGGAGATGCTCGAGGCCTACACCACGCTGGGCTACCTTGCCGCCCGGACTAACCAGATCCAGCTCGGCACGATGGTCACCCCGGTCACCATGCGGCTGCCGGCCGTACTGATCAAGGCGGTGACCTCACTCGACGTGCTGTCCGGCGGTCGCGCCTGGCTCGGCGTCGGCGCCGGCTACAAGCTCGAAGAGGCGGAGGCGATGGGACTGCCGTTGCCGCCAACCCAGGAGCGGTTC